>JAISKW010000114.1 GCA_031260775.1 Christensenellaceae bacterium | reverse complement strand
TCAAAAGGGGCTTTGCACTTACGGTGTCCTACCGCTCGAAAACAGCACCGCCGGCTCGGTCAACGCGGTTTACGACCTCATGAAGAAGTACAACTTCCGAATCGTCAAAAGCTTGCGCCTGCCCGTCAAGCACTGTTTACTCGTCAACAAAGGCGCGAAGCTCTCCGACATCAAGGAAATCACCTCGCACGAGCAAGCCCTTTCGCAGTGTGCCGAATACCTAAAAAAATTCAAGGACTGCAAAATTACCCCCGACGAAAACACTGCCGTCGCAGCGCAGCGGCTTGTCCTTTCGGGGCGCACCGACCTCGCCGTTATCGCTTCGGAAAAAAGCGGCGAAATTTACGGCTTGTCCGCGCTTGAATCGGGCATAAACGACAATCCCGGCAACTACACGAGGTTCATACTAATAGCAAAGGACTTGCGCCTGTACGACAAAGCGGACAAAATCAGCGTTATGATGACCCTTCCGCACGAAACGGGTAGCCTAAACAAGGTCTTAGCTAAATTTACAAGCGTCGGCTTAAACCTCACAAAGCTTGAAAGCCGTCCTATGCCGCAGACCGCGTTTGAGTTCTTATTCTACTTTGACTTCGAGGGCGACGTCTCCTCAAACGAGGTTTTGAACCTCATTGCGGAGCTTGACAACAGCACGGGGCTTTTCGTGTTTTTGGGAGCTTATGCGGAGAAATAATTAGAATAATTACTTCTCAGCATCGGGGGGGGTTCGAGTGGTAAGCAAAGCGCACCCGAGAACTGCGTTTGGGGTGTTTTACACCCCCAATCTTCTCGCGCAAGGACTTCCGCTCGGCTGTAAACAACGGAAGCGCGCGAGTTCTTAAAATTTACCGAACGGACTACCGCTCAGTCGTAAACAACGGAAGCGCGCGAGTTCTTGAAATTTACCGAACGGACTACCGCGCTGAAAAATAAATTTATTTGAACAAAAAAATCCGCATTTTGAACATCATTGCATTGATTGCAATATTCTGCGTTTCCATACTCGCTTTATCCGCGTGCAACAAAAAAGCCTCTCCGCTCGTTGCCTCTTTGACGTTAATTTCCGGGCAAAAAAGCGAGTATGTCATCGGCGACACGCTTTTTCCTATCAAAATTCTTGTCGAATACGACAACGATACTGCCGAAGAAAAAACATTTTCAAGCAACTCGGTCAGCGGATTTTCAACCGTGTCCGAAGGCTCGTTCACGGCCACCGTAACCTATGGCGGCAAAACGGTTTCCTACCCTTACACCGTTAAGGGTACTGCCGTGACCGTTTCCGCTTATGCTGTCGGCAACACTTTTGTTCTGCGTCTTGCACACTCCGACAAGGTCGCCGACGGGGTACATGGGCTTTCGTTTCAATTAAACTACGATAAAACCACTCTCGGCGACGTCACTTGCAAGTACTATTTCCGCGAGAACGTTTTATCTCCCTCTTCCAAAAACTTTGTTGTGCTGTTCACCCCCGCGCTTGCCAAATCCGACGTTGAAATCCTTTCGATTGCCGTCACCCCAAACGCCGTTTTTTCAATCACGAACATAAAATACAGCGACGGCTCTTCCGACGTTTCTCTCCCCGATTATTATTTATAAGGGATTGCTCTTTTTCCGCTATGCGCGGGAGGTGATTGCTCTTTTTCCGCTACGCGCGGGGCGGCCCGCTGAGCGGGCAGGCTTTATGCGCTTTGTTCGCTTTTACGCGCTTTGTGCGTTGCGCTTCTTTCTTGTTTTTTCTTTTTTTAGGTGATTGCTCTTTTCCGCTACGCGCGGGGCGGCCCGCTAAGCGGGCGGGCTTTATGCGCTTTGTTCGCTTTTACGCGCTTTGTGCGTTGCTCTTCTTTCTTGTTTTTTCTTTTTTTAGGTGATTGTTCTTTTTCCGCTGCGCGCGGGGCGGCCCGCTGAGCGGGCGGGCTTTACGCGCTTTGTTCGCTTTTACGCGCTTTATACGTTACGCTTCTTTCTTGTTTTTTCTTTTTTTACATTTTCTTTCTTCACACTTCGTGTGCACGAAAGAAAAAGTTAAAACAAAAACCAACCACGCCTTTGGTTTAGATTATTAACTGCTTTTTTTGATTCCTCTAATCTTATTGACTGCTTTTTTTGATTCCGCTAAGCTTATTGACTGCTTTTTTTGATTCCGCTATTCTTTTTCTTTTTCGGCTGTTTCCGTTTCAAGCTTTGCTTTCTTACGCTTTTTAATAAATTTTACAAGGAAGAACACTCCGACTCCGACCGGCACGAAAACAAGCGCGAACGGGAACACGGCTATTATTACGATTGCTAAAACTTGAAAAAACTTGCCCAAGGCCTTCCACGCGCCGGAAAAAACATTCCCCGCACGCGTGCCGAACTCCGGCGTAGGGGCTTCTTCATAGGCTTTATTGAAATACACATAAACCGTTGCGTAGTCGGCTTTTGCATCGAGCGCGGAGCCTTGCTTCTGATAAAGCTCCAGACGCGTTCTGACGACCGCAATTTGCGCGATTATTGAATTCATCTCCTCTTGGTTTTTCGCGTTCGCTTTATATTGCTCAAGTAACGCCAATTCCGTTTCGGCAGAGTCAATCAGCGATTGGATATTGTAATACGTAGTTGAGATATCCTCCGAACTCAGTCCGTACGAAGTTCTTTTCCCCGCTTCGTTCAAGCCTTCGAAAAACTCGTCAAGTCTTTCGCTGCGTACTTTTACCGTCAAGGATGCATAATCGTCCGCTTCCTTGCTGCTTGCGACGTACTCGCCCATATCGGTTTTATCCAATTTCGAACGGAGCAGCTTTACCGCTTCCGCGACGTCCGCCACTTCATAAGTCACATCCGCCGTAAAAATGACCTTGCGGACGACCGTTGAGGACTCCGTCCCCGTATCGTCTCCGGGGACCTCGGCATCTTGCGGAGGCAATGCGTCTCCGCCGCTCTCGCTGTACACCGGCGCGGAGTTGTCCGCCCTGCCGCTTGCCGAACAAGCGATAAGGGTAAACGCGGATAATAGGGCGAAAAAGGCGATTAATACTGAGGTTAATATTTTCTTCTTCATTTTTTTATTAAACGGATATTTAAGATCCTTATACGAACTCTCTCGGTCTGCACGCGGTTATTCAAAATAGTCGAATTCAATATCCAAAATCTTCACCGTATCTCCGTCTTTTATTCCTTGTTTGACTAACTCCCTGATAACTCCCGTTTGTTTAAGCACGCCTTGAAACCATCTGAAGCTTTCGGTATCGTCAAGCACGGTTTTCCGCGCAAGATTTTCGGCAAGTCCGCCCGTGACATGGAAAACTCCTTCCTCTGTTTTTTCGATGAAAAACTCGTTTTTATTGATTCCCGGGTACAAAAACGGCTCGAAATCTATATGCGGTTTCTTTGGTATTGTGCTGATTAGCGACGCTATATCGTTTATTAATGCGTCCACGCCTTGTCTTGTCGCGCACGAAATCTCGTAGACCTTTGCGCCCGAAAGCTTCGCTATTTCCTCCGCTTCCTCAACGTTTATATCTATATCGGTTTTGTTAAAGGCTATGACTTCGGGGAGTTCCGCAAGCGTCAACGAATAGTTTTCAAGCTCCTTCCTGATTGCGATATAGTCGGCAAGCGGGCTTCGTCCTTCGCTTCCGCTGATATCTATGATATGCAAAATTACCCGAACACGTTCGATGTGCCGCAAAAATTCGAACCCGAGTCCTGCGCCTTCGCTCGCGCCTTCGATTAACCCCGGGATATCCGCGCACAAGAATGAGAGCCCGTTCTTCGCTTTTACGACACCTAAATTCGGCGAAAGCGTTGTAAAGTGGTACGCCGCAATCTTCGGTTTTGCCGCGCTTATTATGGACAATAGTGTGGACTTCCCGACGCTCGGAAATCCGACAATACCCAAATCCGCTATGGTTTTTAGCTCTAAAAGGAGTTTCCTTTCTTCGGTTTTTTGCCCGAGTTCCGAAAAGTTCGGCGCACGTCGGGTTGCGGTTGCAAACCTTGCGTTGCCTTTGCCGCCGATTCCGCCGCTCAAAACTTTTACTCGGTCGCCGTTGACGACGTCGGCGATTACGCCGCCCGTTTCGTAGTCCTTTATAATCGTGCCCGGAGGGACGCGGACGACAATATCCTTGCCGCTTTTGCCGGTCATATTTTTTTGGTCGCCGGTGCCGCCGCTTTCGGCTATGAATTTTTGCGTATATCTGAAATCGATTAGCGTATTTAACCCCTCGTCCGCCTCGAAATACACGTCGCCGCCCTTTCCTCCGTCGCCGCCGTCCGGGCCGCCGTACTGCACAAACTTCTCACGGTGAAAAGAGGTCTTTCCGTCGCCTCCGTCTCCGCCCTTACAAAATATTACCGCTTTATCTAAAAACACCTTATGTCTATTATACCCCTAAACCCGCACTTGCACAGTGTGCGGGTTTGCCGTAGTAATTTTATGAGCTTTTACTATTTGTCTTGCAGAAGCTCCCTGACGGATTTTGTATTGAAGCTGACGGTACTTATTATTGTGGTTACAATCGCGACGGCAAACGCTCCCAAGGGAGCTATCAGATACGGCGGCAAGGTTTGATAAAAAACGGTTATGCTCTCTAAAAGAAACGCATATTCGCTCGCGCTTTCGATTAAATTCAATATGAGAATCCTCTCAAAAATGGCAAATAACGCCTCAAGAATAATCAATGAAAGAGCGGCGGAGCACAACCCCAATATTAGAACCTTGACAAGCGAAATGCGTATTACCACGCTGTTATTCGCGCCGAACGAGCGGAAAACCGCAAAATTTGTCTTGTCCTTTTTGTAGTAATTCAAAACCAACAACACTACGAACGCCGCCGTCATCAGCACGGTAAGCACGAGAATTATCACCGCCACGCGCTGAATAATGTCGAACATCGGCTCCGCAGTTCTGAACACCGCCGTCAAGGGCGTGACGACGGTCAAACCATTATCCGTGACGAAATCGTAAAGCCGAACGCTGTCCGTTTTCCCTTCGAGCTTAAACCGCATACCGATTCTTGCGCTTGCCTCGGCATGCTCGTAAAGCCATATACGCGGCGCGATGATTACCCCGGCGGGCCGCATAAAATTATAAGGCGACGTATCGTCCGCTACGGCAATGCCCACTACCTTTTTTCCGTCGAAGTACCGTATTTCCCCAAGTGGGTCAAACTCCTTTTTGAAAACCGAATAGTATATATACTCCGATACGATTATCTCGTCGTTATAGGCTAATTTCCTCTCGTCTCCCTCGGTATACGCCTCGGACGAATCGGTATATTTCGAATATATTATCCTCCCCTCCGTCTCGAGAGCCGCCAAAAAATAGCTGTCCGATGCTCGCACATCGCAGACCTCAAACCCTGCCACTTTCTTCAAAAAGGAGTCCGTAAGCGCCGTTTCGGAGTACCCTTTTGAGGAATATAGCATAGGAAAAACGTTCATAACGTTTTCGATAAACGTATTGTTTTCGTCGTTTGCGGCGAGCGTTGAAAAGTTCATTTCGCCGTCCGCGAAAAATCCGCTGTCCCAAAGGAGGTCAAATTGCTTTTGCTTATAGCCCGTTTCTATTATGCCCGAAATGCGCACGCTGCCGCCGATTAAGGTTTCGCCTACGTTAAAATACTCGGCAAAAACGCCCTCATAGCCCGAATTTAAGAACTCTCGCAGCTCCCGTTTTTCGGTCGGTATTTCTATGCCGAAATAGGTGTTCAGGTATCCGCTTATATTTTTTGCCACGGTAAACATAAGCAAGTCCGTCACCATTACCTCGTGCTTTCCGTCGGGAGCCGTCGCTTGAGCGAACGTGTTTTTGAACGTTATCGTTTTGTTTTCCTCCGACCAAGATTGCAAAAGTGCGAGAAGCGCAAAGTTGTCTTTAATGCCGAAAAGCTTTTTTATTGCGGAAAAACCCGTAACAAAAGAGGTGTTTCTGAAGTACTTTGAGTCGAACAAAAAGTCTATCGCCTGATTAAGCGTCGTCGCTTCCTCTATTTTTGTAGAGGGAAACACTCTCGGAACATAGCTTTTCAGAAGAGACAAGAGCCGTTGCTCGTCGAAAAACGACGCGCCCTGCGTCGCCAACCTCTCAAGGTTCGCAAAAGCCTCCTTGAACGAATGAATGTTTCCGAAAAGCGTCGAAAGATAATGGTCGGGGTCGTAAGTATTTATCAAATACGAATACGCCTCCTCGTCCGAAAAGGTGTTCGGATGGTCTTCGTTAAAATCGATATACAAAAGGAAATCCTGCAAAACGGCGTCGGGAAACTCCTCAGACAGCGCATACAAAACGGAATTATCGGGGTAAATCCGCGAAAGCGACGTCAGAGGCATCGCGAGAGGAGCCTCGAAACTGTGCGTTGACAAAATGCGACGCAGGCTCATTCCGTATTGCTCGAACGCCAACGCTTCGTCGAGCCTTTTTTGCCGCTCAAAAAATTGCCCATAAGTCGTTAAGCCGTCAAAAAACACAATCCCCTCCGCCTCTTTAATAATTTCGGGCGAAAGTAAATCGGTTGAATAAGGCAAAAGATTGGCGTCGTTCTCCTTCCAATCGGCGTAGTTTTTCAAAACCTCGCACAGGATTGCCGATTCCGCCGAGGGAAATTCCTTGTAAATCTCGTGCGCTAAAACGTTATAATCAAGATGCAACGGGAAAAGAACGTTAGGAACGTCGTTGAAATCGTGCATAAGAGACATATCAAACGCGGCAAAATCCCGCTCGGACTCCAATTCATATATGCCGAAAATTTCAAAAATCCCCGTTGAAAGCGTCGGCGGCAGGCTCATCGAGGACAAGCGGTAAAGGTCAATATGCTCGCTGCCGAACTCCTCCTCAAACGCGGCGGCGGTCTCATCCGAAATAACCGTGTAATCGGAAAGAGAGGGGTACAGTTTAATCGAGGGCACCGCGTTTGCCGCGCTGCCGTAAACGGAAATTGCGGAGTGCGTTTCGCTTGCAAAGTTCCTTTTTTCCGAGCCCTCCGGCGTTGAAAACAAAAGAATCAGCACCAACCCTACGAGCGCAATGGCTAATGCCGACGCAATAATCGAAAGCGCAAACTGCGGCTTACTATCCAATAAATGCTTGACCGCAAAGAACATACTTGTCTTTGCCGAGAGCGGCTTGCCGGCGGCGGATGTGGGTGTGCTTTTCCCGTAAAACCCCGAACCGAATCCCGCAATGCCGAATTCGGAATCCGATAATGCAATTTCTTCCGACTCATCTGCGGACTCCTGCCGCCTTTCGGGCGACAAGCAGTATGACGGGTCGCTTTCCTCTCCGCTCATAGCGGATGCCGTTTTTTCGAATTCGGCGGACTCTTCAGCCGAAATAAAATATTCCCTTTTCCCCTCTTCCGCACCGCCGATAAAAGTAAAAAGGTTTGTTTCGGGCTCGGCGACAGTGCAAGTATCCACAAATCTTTCGGCGTCGATTACGGCTACGGGGCAGCCCTTGTTTTCGTTGATTACCTTGGCAATAGCACCGTTCAACGCGACGCCGGACGTCAAAAGCAGTTCGTTGTTTTGCAGTTCAAATTCTTTGTACTGCGGGTTTTTGGAGCGGTCGGAGACTATTTGTCCGCCCCTTATCACAATAATCCTGTCCGCATACTTCTCGGCAAGCACGATGTCGTGCGTTACGACAATCGCAAGCCCCGTTTCCGAATAGCTTTTAATTTCGCGGAAAATCCTTTCCGAATTCGCGCCGTCAAGCTTTCCCGTCGGCTCGTCGGCAAATAGAATTTGAGGCTTTTTAATTAACGCCCTTGCGAACGCAACGCGCTGTTTTTCGCCGCCCGAAAGTGTCGTAGGGAACTCGTTTTTCTTAGCCAAAAGCCCGAGCACTCCGAGGTTAGTTTCGGCGGCGAGCTTCTCCTTTTCGTTAAAAAAACTCTTGTGCGGCACGCGGCGCGGGTCAATAAGAAGCGGCGAAAGCACGTTTTCGTACGCCGTTAGGTACGAAACAAGATTGACGCCCTGATACAGCGAAGCGCAGTGCCGCCCGGCGAACTCCGTCCGCTTATCAAGGGTATCTAATATAACTCCGTTGTATGAAACTTCGCCGGTTGTGGCGGCATCCGCGCCCGAAAGAACGTTCAAAAGCGTGGATTTTCCGCTGCCGCTCTCGCCAAGCAGCAAAACAAACCCTCTCTCACTAAAACTAAGATTTATCGGCTCCTTGCCTCCTAACGCGACCGTTAACGCTCCGCTATAGGTTTTTGTGATGTTTTTAGCCTCTAACATTAGTTTTTTCAGCGATGAAAATGCGACATTTCTCTTCTTATATTGTAATCAAAGTTAAGAACAAATAAAATATAGAGGTAAAAAAATGTTTATTTACCCAAAATTCGATAAGAACGGCTTCAAAACCGTAACTCGGCAGGACGATGCACGAACCGGCAGTATGCTTCAGGACGTGGGCGTCATTAAAATTGCGGAAAACAAATCCGCCGAATACTTCAGCGAAACCGATGAATGCGCAATTTTATTGTTGCAAGGCGAAATCGTTTTCGAGTACGAAGGCAAGTCCGCCGACGCCTCACGCTCGAACGTGTTCAAGGAATTACCCACGGTTTTGCACTTTCCGAGGGGCGTACGCGCCGTTGTCCGCGCGATAACCGACAGCGAAATTTTGTTTCAGGCGACCGAAAACGAAAAGGTCTTCCCCTCGAAGCTTTACCGAAAAGAAGACTTAGAGGTCGTCACAAGCTGCAAAGACAAATGGGAGGGTGTTGCTTCACGCGAGGTCGTAACGGTCTTTGACTACCGTAACGCGCCGTATTCCAACCTCGTTATGGGCGAAGTTTACGCGCCGCAGGGGCATTGGTGGAGCTATATCCCCCACTTTCATCCGCAACCCGAGGTGTACTACTACAAATTCGACCGCCCCGAAGGCTTCGGCGCGTGCTTTATAGGCGAAAAGGCTTCGACGATTAAGGACGGCTCGGCAGGGCTGTTTGACGGCGGATTTACGCACGTTCAGGTGACTGCTCCCGGATACCCGATGTATTGCGCTTGGCTAATCCGCCACCTCCCCGGTAACCCGTGGATTTCAACCCGTACCGACGACCCGCGCTATGCTTGGTTGTTAGATTAAGACGGTTAAAGGCTTCCGAACAACACTATTCGGCATCCTTTAGCTTTATGCGCGTTGAGGGAGCGTTCGCGGACAAAATGTCCGATATTTTGTACTTAGGAGAGGATATAAACACCGTTGTGCCGAGCATAGCCGCCTCCTCAACATACGAAAGCTTTGCAAGCGCGCCGCCGGTTCCGGCGGTTGTTTTTCCGTCGCAATACATTTTGCATTTGTTGATTTCCGTGGCTAATCCCGCCGGCGTTGAGGCGGTAATTTCGCGGATAAGCGAAGAAGCGTCGGCAGGGTCGTACAAAATTCCGTCGGTGCTTGTATAAATCAAAAGGTATTTTGCGTGCAAAAGTAATGCGATTTTCGAGGCGGTTTCGTCGTTATCTACGCATTCCACAACGGGAATACCCTTTTCTTTAAGCGCGTGAATTTCGGTTTTGCGGGTTTCCTCGTTCGAAACGGGGTCGTTATAGTTGATAATCGGCACGGCTTTTTGCGAAAAGCAACGCACAAGCGCGTCCTTGAGATGCTCGCGTTTTGCCGGGTCGTTGAAGTGTGAATGCTCAACAAGAAACTGTCTCAGCGACAAATAGGGCGGCGCGAATTGGCGGTAGGTTGCCATTAAAACCGACTGTCCTTGCGCGGCGCAATCGGTTTTAATTTCCTCGCGCGAGCCTTCCATAAGAACGCCGTCGTTTCGCCTAAGATAATCGAGCCGCCCGATTTCCGCCGCTCCCGACGTCACCCAAACGAAGCCCGGGCGCAATTCCCGTGCTATTTTGCACAAAACGTTGTAATTTAAGTCGTTATTCTCCCTGTCGGCAAGCGCGGCGGAGCCAACCTTACCTACAAGCTCGCAATTAAAGGTCATGCGTATTATTTTAGTCCATCTATCCGCGTTGTGCTAATTCGGAGCGGACATTAGAGGGATTGAAATGCTGTTACCGACGGTTTTCGCGCTCTTTTTCCTACGCCGGAATACCTCTTTTCGCCGGGGCGTGAGAAAACGGGAAAATTTGGAACGGCAAAAACTGCAACTTATTTGTTTAATAATTTTATAGTAAAATTACTTAACGGGTTGCAACATTATTATTGTGAAACCCATAAAGGACAAACAGAATGAAAAACTCAAAATACGGCAGTGTTTTTGACATATTGTTCCACAAGGTTCCGCAAGAACATAAAAAAGGGTTCGCACAACAGATGCAAGCAACAAATACAAACCGCGCTTTCGTTATCGCGGTTTTTATTGTAGGAATGCAACTCGTTTTGCAGGTTGTCAACCAAATTTGGCATCAGGACGGCGGGAAATACAGCCCGGGGCTTTCCATAATCATCGGAGGCAGCTTCGATATGATTTACATAATCCTGTCGCTTATCTCAATAGTCATAGGTTTAACGCTGTCGATTCTGTTGTTTTTCGTCATTAAAGGCAAAATCAAGAACAGCACCGTAATTAATATTTTGATTAACGTAACGCTGTATTCGTTCGCCGCGTTACAACTCGCGTTCGGTACGATAAATATTCTCGGCAATCAGGGCATTTACAGCTATTTTGTGCTGATTATGATGTTCAGTACAATCCCGATATTCAGCTACAAGCAAACGATACCCACAATAGTAGGCTCGTTCGTCTACACTCTTGTGCTGATTATCGCAACCGGCGGTAAAACCGGCTTTGCCCCGGCGGAGTTCGGCGGCTATCCTTGGCGCATAGATACGCTCGACAACCTTATCGGCTCGGATATGCGCTCAAACATCGTTATCGTTACGGTGCTTGCAATAGTAGCCTCTACCGTAATTTACAACCTCAGCGTTAACAACTATGTAAAAAACTGCGAATTGGAAAAGCAAAAGGGCGACCTCGAAAGAACCGTTGAGGAAAGAACACGCGACCTTTTACAAAAAACCTTAGCCGCGGAAACGGCAAACAAAGCGAAAAGCGAGTTCCTTTCGAATATGTCGCACGAAATCCGCACGCCGATTAATGCAATCGTGGGTATGACAAACATCGCCCTCTCCGCTACCGATGCCGACAAAAAGGACTACTGCTTGGGCAGAATCGACGGCGCGTCCACACACCTTTTGGGCATAATCAACGACATTTTGGATATGTCCAAAATTGAGGCTAATAAATTGGAGCTGTCGCTGACCGAATTCGATTTCGAAAGTATGCTGCAAACGGTCGTCAACGTTTCGGCGTTCAAAACCGAGCAAAAGCATCAGGAATTCCACGTATATATCGAAAAGAACATTCCGCCGACGCTTATCGGCGACTCGCAACGCATTGCGCAAATTGTTGCGAATTTACTTTCGAACGCCGTAAAATTCACGCCCGAGGGCGGCAAAATCTCGCTCGATGCGCGCGCGCTTTCGAAAAAGGGCAGCAAATACTTAATACAGGTTTCGGTAACCGACACCGGAATAGGCATAAGCGAAGAGCAATCGTCAAAGCTGTTTACGTCGTTCGAGCAAGCGGACAACAGCGTTTCGCGCCGCTTCGGCGGCACGGGCTTGGGCTTGGCGATATCCCGCAACATTGTCGAGCTTATGGACGGCAGAATTTGGGTCGATTCGGAGCCGGGGAAAGGCTCAACTTTCACCTTTAATATCGCGCTTGAGCGCGGAAAGGAAAGCCACGGCAGATTGCTGCAAGACTCGGGCATCAACCTTAAAACCGTTAAGCTTTTGGTGGTTGACGACAACGCCGAGGACGCGTCCTACTTTAAGGAAATCGCCACGCGCTTCGGAATTCATTGCGACGTATGCGCAAGCGGCGACGAGGTAGAGGCTTTGATTGAAAGAAACGGCGACTACAATATTTGCTTCGTCGATTGGAGTATGCCGGCCGTCAGCGGCTTAGAGGTCGTGAGAATTATTAAGAACGCCTGCACAAGCAAACCCGTAGTTATTATGACAACCGTTTCGGAGCAGGTCTTGGCGGAGGACGCCTCGAAGACTGAGGGTGTCGATATTTTCCTGATAAAGCCGTTGTTCCCGTCTGCGATTGCGAACTCCATAGTGGAGTGTTTGGGAGCCAAAAGTCTGATTGAGGAACAAGAATCACAGCGTTTGGAGAAAGCGGATTTCACGGGGAAAAGAATCCTTTTGGTTGAAGACGTCGAAATTAACCGCGAGATTGTTATTGCGTTACTCGAGTCAACCGGCGTACAAATTGATTGCGCGGAGAACGGGCAGGAGTCTATAAAAACGGTTGCGAACAACGCGCCTTACGACTTAATTTTTATGGATATGCAAATGCCTGTAATGGGCGGCTGCGAGGCGACGGAGCAAATCCGCGGGCTCGATATTCCTTACGCAAAAACCGTACCGATAATTGCCATGACCGCAAACGTCTTTAAGGAGGACGTTGATAAATGTATTGCCTCGGGTATGAACGGACATATCGGCAAACCCATTAATATCGACGACGTTATGCGCGTACTTGCACAGCACCTCCGTTAGAAAATTAGCTATTATTGCTTAAATAAAATACTCTATGCCGCCGTTGGGTCGCGCCTTGCGTGTCTTTTTGTTGAAGAATAACACTGCCTCGCGCTCTTCCGTTTTCCCCGTAGCGTAGCGGATACGGTGATTGTCGCTGTTCAATCTTTCAAACGATACCTTACGGTTCGAGCGTCCGTCGTCGGCTCCTATGTACTCGATTCCCGCGGTGCTGTGTTTGCTTTCGAAATACGGGTCAAAAAGAACGACGTTTTCCTTCTCGATACCGACGGACAGCACATAATG
>JAISKW010000058.1 GCA_031260775.1 Christensenellaceae bacterium | reverse complement strand
CAGGAATATTCGCCGAGAGCGGAGGAAAAAACCGCCGCCGTTTTAGACGAAATTAAAACGACCTTGGACGCTCTCCGTTCCGGACACGACAAGCTTGGGCGCATTCAGCAAGTTTTTACCGAAACTATGCGCGCGGGTGCGACCGCACAAGCTGACGTCGCCAAAACGAAAGCCGCTTTCGATATTGATAAACAAGAAGGCTATAACATTAAATTCAAGGATAAAATAGAACAAAAAGCGGCACTTGAGGCGAAAATTAAGGCGATTCATCCTCAGCTTCTTCAACGCTTTAACGACATCAAACGCGAAATTAAACAAAAAAAAGCACTTTGCTCTAAGCCCGTTAATAAGTACAGCTCAAGCGGATTCTGCGGCGGCTGCGGTCACGAGGTAAAGAACCAGGTCAACGCGAAAATAACCGAACACGGCATCGCGGAGTGCCCTAACTGCCGTTGCCTTTTGTATACCGAATAAGCAATTTGCTGTCGTGCGTTCGTGATTTTTCATATATTGAAATATGAAATTCACAAAAATGAACGGCGCGGGCAACGATTACGTTTTTATCAACTCCGACGAAAATTTTATTGCCGACCCGAACGGGTTATCGGTAAAGCTGTCGGAAAGGCATTTCGGAATAGGCTCGGACGGACTTGTTTTGTACGGCAAAGGCGAAGCGAACGAAAGCGACCTTAAAATGCGGATTTTTAACGCGGACGGCTCGGAAGGGCAAACCTGCGGCAACGCATTACGCTGCTTATCACGTCTTGCAAAGGACGAAGACTTCGTTTCAAAAGACGCACTGTTTGCCACAATCAAAACGCTGTCGGGCATCCGCCGTGCGGAGTATTGGGGCGAAACCGTCCGCATTTTAATGGGAGAGCCGAAAATAATTTCCGAGACGGACGGCTTTACGCTCGTAGACGTAGGCAACAGGCACGCGGTGCGGTTTGTAAAAGATATAAGCGAACGGGCAAAAGCCGCGGCAAAGGCTGTTTCGGAAAAATATGACCTCAATGCGGAGCTTGTTAAAATTAATTCGCGAAGCGATGCCGACGTATACGTTTGGGAGAGAGGCAGCGGCGAAACTCTCGCTTGCGGCAGCGGTACTGCGGCGGTTGCGTATCTTGCAAGCAAAAGAGGGCTGACTGCGGACACGGTAAAACTCTCTCTCCCCGGCGGCACGCTCACGGCAAGGATATTAGGAAACGTCGTAAGCATCGAGGGCGAAACAGAGTATAATTGCAGAGGCGAATTTGATATATAATTTGATTGTAAATAATAGCAAATTGGACGGACACAAAATGCTATAAGCACATATGGTAAAGATAAACGGAAATTTTAAGTCATTAAAGACGAACTACTTGTTCAAGAACATCGGCAAAAAATTAGCGGCGTTTCAGGCGGAGAACCCGACGGCAAGCATAATCAAAATGGGCATAGGCGACGTCACTATTCCGTTATGTCCGCCCGTCACCGCGGCAATGGCAAAAGCGGCGACCGAAATGGGCGTCAAGGAGACTTTTAAGGGCTACGAGGATAACCAAGGCTACGACTTTTTGAAGAGCGCGCTTGTAAAGTACTACCAAAAACGCAACGTAATGCTTTTCCCCGACGAAATTTTTGTAGGGGACGGCGCAAAAGAGGATATAGCGAACTTTTTGGAGCTGTTCTCGCCGGATAACGTCGTGCTTATTCCCGACCCGGTCTATCCGGTTTATATGGACTCCAACATCATGGCGGGGCGCAACATTTCGCTGATTGACGGGAACGAAAGGAACGGATTTTTGCCGATGCCCTCCGAAGGGTTAGACGCTGATATTATTTTCCTATGCTCGCCGAACAACCCTACCGGCGCGGTTTACACAAAGGAGCAGCTGCAGGAATGGGTTGATTTCGCGCGCGAGCATAAGGCGATAATTCTTTTTGACGCGGCTTATGAGGCGTTTATTTCCGACGATACGTTGCCGCATTCGATATACGAAATTGAAGGTGCGTACGAGGTCGCGGTCGAGTTTTGTTCGCTTTCAAAAACGGCGGGATTCACGGGCACAAGGCTCGGTTATACGGTCGTGCCCGAAAGGCTGAAAGCGGACGGCGAGAGCCTGAACAAGATGTGGGCGCGCAGACAAGGCACTAAGCATAACGGAGTTGCGTACGTAATTCAGCGCGGAGCCGAAGCGGTTTTCACCGAGGCGGGGCAAAAATCCTGCGCCGAAACTATCGAATACTACCGCGGAAATGCCGCGATAATGGCGGAAACGTTCAAATATTTGAATATTTGGTTCACCGGCGGCGTGAACTCGCCCTATATTTGGCTAAAGTGCAAAAAGGACTCATGGGCATTCTTTGACGAATTATTGTCAAGAGCGGGGGTCGTCGGCACGCCGGGCAGCGGCTTCGGCAAATGCGGCGAAGGCTTTTTCCGTCTGACCGCCTTTAATACGCGCGAAAATACTATCGAAGCTATGGAGCGCATCAAAAGAATTTTCAACCGTTTTTAGAGGTGTGCAAATTTGTGCGTAATTTTGTCACCTTGCGCAAAGTCGCAGGGTGACAACACGGTTCCCCTCTCCGGCTATACCCTTTTTCTTTTATAATATATAAATCGGTGTTAAAATGATTAATATCGCATGAAGCTTAGCGGCTTTTTCCGTATGAAGGTTCTCAAATGATAGACTATGTTTTTCCCGAATATGAAATAATAAGGGACTATGACCGTTGCATTCAGTGCCGTGCCTGCGAGGGGCAATGCGCTAACGAGGTACATAGGTATATGCCCAACGCGGGCAAGATGTGCGTTGACGAAAAAAACTGCGTTGCGTGCCATAGATGCGCCGCGATTTGTCCTACCCGCGCGCTAAAAATTGTAAAAAGTCAGCACACGTTCCGCGCGAATGCTAACTGGAGCGCGCAAACAATCAACGAGGTTTACAAGCAAGCCGGGAGCGGCGGAGTTTTACTTTCGTCTATGGGCAACCCGGCGGACTATCCCGTTTATTTCGACAAAATTTTGGTGAACGCATCGCAAGTCACTAACCCCTCGATTGACCCCCTCCGCGAACCTATGGAAACAAAGGTTTTCCTCGGGAAAAAGCCGCAGGAAATTAAGCGCGACAGTAAAGGCAAAATCGTCGTCGATACCCCTCCGCAATTAAAACTTAAAGTGCCTATAATGTTTTCGGCAATGAGTTACGGTTCAATCTCGTACAACGCGCACGAAAGCTTGGCAAGGGCCTCGGCTGAATTAGGAATTTACTACAACACAGGCGAGGGCGGTTTGCACGAAGACTTTTATAAATACGGCACAAATACTATCGTTCAGGTCGCATCGGGGCGTTTCGGCGTACATCCGGGCTACTTAGACGCCGCTTCGGCAATCGAAATCAAAATGGGTCAGGGAGCAAAACCCGGTATAGGCGGTCACTTGCCCGGGATGAAAGTCGTGGGCGACGTTTCGCGCACCCGTATGATTCCCGAAGGCTCCGACGCCATTTCGCCCGCGCCGCACCACGATATTTACTCAATCGAGGACTTAAGACAACTCGTTTTATCGCTTAAGGAAGCCACGGGCTACAAGAAACCCGTTATAGTAAAAATCGCCGCGGTACATAACGTAACGGCAATCGCCTCGGGCATTGCCCGTAGCGGCGCGGACATTATCGCAATTGACGGTTTCCGCGGCGGCACGGGGGCAGCTCCGACAAAAATCCGCGACAACGTCGGTATCCCTATTGAGCTTGCACTCGCGGCGGTGGACAAAAGGCTACGGGACGAGGGCATTCGGGATACCGTTTCGCTGATTTGCGCAGGTTCCATTCGTTCTTCATCGGACGTTGTAAAGGCAATCGCTTTGGGCGCGGACGCTGTTTATATCGGAACGGCGGCGTTACTTGCGCTTGGCTGTCATCTTTGCCGCTCGTGCCAAACGAGTAAATGCAACTGGGGAATCGCCACGCAAAACCCGAATTTGGTTAAGCGGTTAAACCCCGATATCGGATGCAAACGGCTGGTAAACCTCGTAAACGCTTGGCGGCACGAAATTATGGAAATGATGGGCGGCATGGGCATAAACTCTATCGAGAGCCTGAAAGGCAACCGTCTGATGCTCCGCGGTGTGGGTATTAACGAAAAGGAATTGGAAATCCTCGGCATCAAACACGCGGGAGAATAGGGTATTAAAACGGTTTTTCTTTTAGATTAAAATATATAGGCAAGTGGCGGTAGCTGTAATGTCACGGGTAACGGTACTCGGACACAAAAAACTAAAAAGCAGTGTTTTTCGGGCGTTGACCGAAAGCGGCGCGGCGGAAATAACCGAAAGCGCGCTTTTTGACGGGCTGCACAACTCAAAAGCAAGCGATTCGCAAGAAATTTTTACTCAAAAAAAGGACAAAATTGCGTTCGAACTATCCTTTTTGAAACGGATTAAGCAGCTGCAGCCGTACCTTGTGCCGTCGGGGAAGCTCGAAACAATTCTAAAAACCGTCAAAATAAAGCCGTACGCCGAAAACGAAAGCAAGATAAGCGCGAATTTCGGACGCGAAAATCTGCTGCTCCCCTACGGCGAAATCACCGAAATTTTGAAGGAGGAGGAAAGACTTTTTAAGATAATTTCCGACTGCTTTGAAATCAACACCGCATTAACCGACAATAAATCCGCAAAAGCCAAAATCAAAGGGCTTCTTGCCGAGCTGCAACCCTACGCCGAATGCGACGTTAAATTTTCCGAAACGCGTGCGACTAAGCATACGGAGTTCGTTTTCGGAACGGTTGAAATTAAAGACGAGGAAACGTTTTGGACGTCCGTCGAATATGCGGACAGCGTGCCCGGTACCGAAGAACATATTTTTACATTGTTTTCGGCAACGGGCGAAAAAGCGCGCCGCCGTGCGGTGTTTACAGCGGTTTTGAAGCAGGATTATGAAGCCGCTAAGGCGAAGCTTGCGGAATATTCTTTTTTGCCCTGCACCTTTACCGAGGAGAAAACGGGCGCGGAGTTGATTGAATTTTACAAGCAAACGCTTGCGTCCTTAGACGCTCAGGAGGAAGCGTTATACGAGAGAGTCAAACCCTATTTTGTTGAAATTCCGTCCTTCAAACGCTTGTATGACTACTACTTAATCGAAACCGAGAAATCCGAAGCGGGTCTGTTCGGCGTTGAAAGCCGCGACACGTTCACCGTTGATGCATGGGTGCCCGAAGCTGTTTGCGGAGCGGTCGTTTCCAACCTGAACGCCGTAGGGAGCGAGCTTGTCGTCATTACCCGCTCTCCCGAAGAAAACGAAATTCCGCCCTCGCTTGTTAAAAACGGAACGTTTGTGGGCGCGTTCGGCAAGAACGTAACCGCGATGTTCGGGGCACATGAATACGGCGGATTAGACCCCAATCCCGTTGTTTCGTTCTTTTACTGCTTATTTTTCGGGTTTATGTTTTCAGATGCGGCGTACGGTGTTATCTTAACGCTGTTCGCGTTCGGCTACATTCTAATTAAAAAGCCCGTTAACAAATCGTTCTTTTTGATGTTCGGGTTTTGCGGAATCTCTACGGTGTTATGGGGGACAATATTCGGCTCGTGGTTCGGCGAAAACTTGTTTAAGTTTCAGCCTCTCGATACGCTTTCGGCGGACGGAATTTTAATCGCGTTCGGGCTTGCGTTGGGGTTAGGGGTTGTCCATTTAGCGGCGGCTTATGCAATGTCGGTAGCGGCGAAACTTCACAGAGGGGTTAAAAGCGACCTCCCCGGCGTGTTCAACGACGGGGGCTGGATGTTCGTTTTAATAGGAATTATTCCGTTTGTATTCGGAATGCTGTTTAAGAGTTCGTTGCTTGATTTAATCGGCAAAATTGTGATGCTTGTCGGCGCGGCGGGGTTGGTTCTCGGCGGCGCGTGGGGCAAGAAAAACCCGCTTAAAATGTTTCTCGGAGTGCTCAAGGCTCCGTATAACGCGATAAGCGTGTTTTCGGACATTTTGTCTTATTCACGAATCTTTTGTTTGGCACTGACCACGGGTATAATAGGAATGGTTATCAACATAATCGCCGGCGTTTTGTTCGATTTGATACCCGTAATAGGCTATGTTGTCGGGGTAGGTCTGCTCGTAATCGGGCATGCAATGAACTTCGGAATAAACGCTCTCGGCTGCTATGTACACGACTCGCGCTTGCAGTTCGTTGAGTTTTTCGGTAAATTTTTTGACGGTTCGGGGCGTGCGTTTAAGCCGTTAGGGAGTGCGGTAAAGTACCATTATTTGACCTCACTCAAAAAATAGTAAATTCGTGCCTTTGATGGGAAATCAAAGACACAATATAAAATTATGACATTAGGAACAATGTGGGCATTTCTCGGGGCGGCACTTGCCGTCGGCCTTTCGGGAGTCGGTAGCGCGGTAGGCGTAGGCTTAGCAGGCCGTGCAGCGTCGGGGGTCGTAAGTGAAGACCCCGAAAAGTTTACAAAGGTGCTTATCTTGCAGCTTTTACCGGCAACTCAGGGCTTGTACGGCTTTGCGGTAGCTTTTCTTGCGCTGTTGAAATTAGACGTTTTCGGCGGCGGTGCGGACGCGCTTTATAACACGATTTCCGTAACCGGAGGCTTAGGAATCTTTGCCGCATGTTTGCCCATGGCAATCGGCGGACTTCTTTCGGCAATTCATCAGGGTAAAGTTGCGTGCGCGGGCATCGCGCTTGTAGCTAAACGCCCCGAGGAGCAATCGAAAGGCTTGATTTTTACCGCAATGGTCGAAACTTACGCGATTATCGCGTTGCTCGTTTCGGTTCTTGCGGTGTTCTTGCCCAACTGGTCATAAACATACAGTATTAAAATGAAAGTACTGTTATTAAACGGAAGTCCGCACGCAAACGGAACGACTTATGCAACCTTGACGGTTATTCAGGCGCAGCTAAGAGCGAGCGGTATCGACAGCGAGGTATTCCAAATAGGCGGCAAGCCTATCGCGGGGTGTATAGGCTGCGGCGCGTGCCGAAAATCGGGCAAATGCGCGTTCGGCGAGGACGGCGTGAATGCGTTTATCGAAAAAGCAAAGGGCTTTGACGGCTATGTTTTCGCATCACCCGTGCATTTCGCCTCGGCAAGCGGAGCGGTTACGGCATTTTTAGACAGGGGTTTTTGCGCCGCTAACGCGAATTTTGCGTATAAACCCGCGGCGACCGTTGCGGTTGCACGGCGTGCGGGCACTACCGCAACGCTTGACCAACTGAATAAATATCCGCTTTACGCAAGTATGTATCTTGTCGGCTCACGGTATTGGAATATGGTTCACGGCGCAGTCCCCGCAGATATCACAAAGGACGAGGAGGGCTTGCTCGTAATGCGCGCGCTTGCCGATAACCTTGCATATCTCCTTAAAGCCCTTGAGGCGGCAAAAATCGGCGGCGTTCCGCGCCCGTTACTTGAGCCGGCAGTCCGAACGAATTTCATTAAGTAATTTTTTGTATACATTGTATAATTAAGTAGTTATGACACCTTTACAAATTGCAATCGTCATTGTTATCGCCGTGGTGGTTTTGTTTATCGCCATTGCAGTCGAGCATCATAAGAGAAAAGCCCGCAAGAAGGTTTATAAGAAAGTCTTCGGCAAAAACAAGGAAAAATAATGCTCATTAATATTATAGGCGGCGGCTTGGCAGGCTGCGAGGCCGCTTACTATCTCCTTAAAAAAGGGTACGCCGTCACCCTTTATGAAATGCGCCCGAACAAAATGACTCCGGCGCATACGGGCGGCAGACTTGCCGAGCTTGTCTGTTCGAACTCCCTAAAAAGCAATATCTTCGAAACCGCGCAAGGCACGCTGAAAGCCGAAATGCGCCTTTTAGACAGCATCGTTATCAAGTGCGCCGAAAAGTCTGCCGTGCCCGCGGGCAGCGCGCTGTCGGTTAACCGCGAGGAATTTTCAAAATTAATCGAAGAAACGTTAGCCGCATTCCCGAATTTTACGCTTGTCCGCGAAGAATGCTCCGAAATTACCCCTAACACGATAATCTGCACAGGCCCTTTAACAAGCGACAAAATGAGCGCGGAATTGGCACGGCTTACGGGCGAAAAGCTGCATTTTTACGATGCCGTCGCGCCGATTATCCGCATCGACAGCGTTGATTTTTCCTCCGCGTTTTACGCCTCCCGTTACGGCAAGGGCGAGGATACCGACTATATTAACTGCCCCCTCACAAAAACGGAGTATAAAATTTTCTACGACGCGCTTGTTTCCGCCGAACGGGTGGTTTTGAAAGAGTTTGAAAAGAACGAGATTTTCGAGGGCTGTATGCCCGTCGAGGTTATGGCAAAACGCGGAGAGGACGCAATCAGGTTCGGGCCTATGCGCCCCGTAGGTCTGACAAACGCGGACGGAGAAAGGTTTTATGCGGTACTGCAATTGCGGCGTGAGGATACCCAAAACGGGCTTTGCAATCTTGTAGGCTTCCAAACAAACTTGACTTTTAAGGAACAGAAACGGGTATTCGGACTAATCCCCGCGCTTAGCAATGCGGAGTATGTACGCTACGGTGTAATGCACCGTAACACGTTTATAAATGCGCCGGAGGTGCTGAAACCGTCGTTTGAGTTCAAGGCGGCAGCGGGGGTATATCTTGCCGGGCAGCTCACCGGAGTTGAGGGGTATATGGAAAGCGCGGCAACGGGGTTGCTTGCGGCGATTAATTTACACGCAAAAGCGGAAAGCG
>JAISKW010000029.1 GCA_031260775.1 Christensenellaceae bacterium | reverse complement strand
CCACTATTACATCGCGGGTTTCGCCCAAAGAACAGGTCGCGCTGTTTCGTAATTTATCAATTTCGTCGTTTAGCGACAAGTCCTTTTCAATGTAGGTATCGGTTCTCGGTATATACGCTTCGGGCTGGTAATAGTCATAGTAGGATACGAAATACTCCACGCGATTGTTGGGGAAAAGCTCTTTGAACTCCGAGCAAAGTTGCGCGGCAAGCGTTTTGTTGTGGGCGATAACGAGCGCGGGGCGGTTCAAATTTCTAATGACGTTTGCCATTGTGAATGTCTTTCCGCTTCCGGTCACGCCTAAAAGAACCTGCAATTTTTTGCCGTCTTTGAGCCCTTGTGTGAGGGCGGCTATTGCCTCGGGCTGGTCGCCGGTCGGTTGATATTTCGATTGAAGCTCAAACACTTTCGATACTTTGTTTAATGTTCTTTGCGAGTCTAATTAAATCGGCGCAGGTTTTTATATGCGACGGGTCGGAAAGGAAGGTTACGGTGTCTTGATAATCAAGCGAAGGCAAGGCTTCCTTTATATATTTTGCGGCATTCGGTGCCCATGTGCCGTTTTCTATTATAAACGCCGTGCGGTTTTTGAAACCGCGGGATTTCAACTCCGACAGGAGATGCTTTATAGGCGGCAATGCTTCCATATTATAGGTGGACGAGGCGAAAACGATGTGCGAAAATGCGAAGGCAAGGCTGATTGCGTAAGAAACATCGGTTGATGAGGTATCAACGATACAGGTATTAATGCCGCTCACGGAGAGCGATTTTTTCAAAAATCTTGCGGCTTGAGCGGTATGTCCGTAAACGCTGCCGACAAAAATTACAACGCCCTTTGTGTCCGGCTCGTAATTTGCCCATTTTTTGTAAAGGTCAATTATAGTATTTATGCTTTCGCCTTCTAAAACCTCACCGTGGAGCGGTAAAATCACATCGGGGATGCAAGGTAATTTTGCAAATAATGCGTTAACGCTTGCGCCGTACTTGCCCACAATGTTAGTGTAATACCGTCTGTACGCGTCAAAATAGCCGGTTTTGAACTCATTCGCCGCGCTTTCCTTGTCGAAGCCGAACGCGCCGAACGCGTCCGCCGAAAACAGTAATTTTTGCGTTTCGGAAGTTGCTAAAACGACCATAACTTCGGGCCAATGCACCATGGGCGCAAAGATAAATTTAAGGGTCGTTTCGCCGATATTTAGCTCCTCACCGTCCGAAACAATTAAAGCGGAGTTGATTTTGTCCGTAATGGAGGGATAAAATTGCAGGGCAAATTTTTGCGATTTTGCGTTCAAAATCAGCCTTGCGCCCGGGAACATATCAACGGTTCGTGAAATATGCGCCGAATGGTCAGGCTCGATGTGAGTAATTACGATATAATCGGGGGCAGTTTTTAACGCTTTAAGGTTTTTGAAGTATTGCGTTCTGACACGCTCGTCCGCAGTGTCGAAAAGTACGGTTTTTTTATCGCTTATAACATAAGAATTGTACGCCGCGCCGTACGGAACGGGATACAGATTTTCAAACAAATATCCCCTTTTGGCTTTTGCATAGCCGCCGACATTAATTACATTGTTAATCTTTGTACTCATCTTTCTTGTCGGAGGTGCTGTCGTTTTTGGGTTTCTTAGGCTTTTTTACATTTGCGGCGGCAATCCGTGCTTTAATCTTTTCCGGGTCATATCCGACCGTGCCGTCCGCTTGCAGAATTTCATTATCGGGCACGCCTTTGCCGTACCACACACGGTTGCCTTTTTTGACGTTAATTATCCATAGCACGGCGAACGTGATTGCGGATAAAATAGCTATTATAAGCACGATAACCTGCGTAAAATTGCCGTTTTCGTAAATTTCTTCGGTTTGGCGGTAAAATTCCATTACGAAGCGAATCGTACAATAGAAGCCGAAGTACATTAACGTGCCGCTGCCCTTGAATTTAATACGCTTCAGAAGGATTAAACCGATTACGAACCCGAGTGCATCGGCAAACGCCTCGTAAAAGAACGTCGCCTGAAACCATCCCAGCGGAATTACCGTGCCGTCGCGCATAGTGCGGGTTATGAAAACCGCGTAAGGAAACCATTGCTGACTCGTATTAGTTATCGCCTGACCGTACAGCTCTTGGTTCATAAAATTGCCCCACCGTCCGATTGCTTGACCGACAAATACGCAAATAGCGAGGGTGTCTATGACTACGAGAATATTCTTTTTACGTATTAATGCCCAAACCGACGCGCCGACTACGCCCCCTAAAAGCGCGGTCGTAATGGTAATACCGCCTTCCCAAACGGCAATCATCTCCAAAAAACTGAAACCGTCGTCAAAAACGTACTCCCACTGCGCGAAAACATAGCCTAAACGCCCGATGAGTATTGAAAAAGGAACGACAAACAGGAACAACTCCGCCCAATCGTCTAAGATTAAACCCTTTTTCTTGCCGTGAATAACGCACGTTGCCGTTGCGGCAAGAATACCTAACGTAACGATAATCCCGTACCATGCTACAGTAACTTTTCCGAGCGTAAACGCTACGCTTTTAACCCTGCCCGTCCAATGTATTGCTTCTTCTAATAACACATTGATATTTTACAATAAATCAGCACATATCAATAATGTGCGCGGTGAATTGCGTTGTCATTCTGCGCCGATTATCTAATCTTATTATCCGCTTTTCACAAAAGAAAACGGGCGCAATAGCCGCGCCCGTTGTGTATTATACTAAAACTTTCTTATTTTCTTTCACATAATCATTTCAGATAATAGCTTTTCAAAGCGGAGGGGTTCGGGGAGGTGACTCGCTTTTCCGGAAAAGCGTTCCTACTCCCCGAAAGAACTCACCGCTAAAAACTATATTCTCGTGAAAACGCGTACGGTGATGTCGGAAGTGGGGTAAGCGGAGCAGGGGTGGAAGTAGCCGGAGTCCTTGTCGCGGGCGCGGACGCCGTCGCTTTCGGGACGCTGCCACACCGAACCGGCTTCAAGTTTGCTACGGCACCAACCGCACTCGCCCGAACGGCATTGTGTGTCAACGGCAAGCCCGGCGCGCTCAAGAGCGACCGCAACGGTCTCGGTTGAAATTGCCGGGATTTCCTTTTTGTCAACGCCGAAAAGAACGGTTAGTGTGTACGTTTTGCCGGCATTGTCTTGCGGATATTTCTTGTTACGAGTAATGTTTGCCGACTCTCCGTAGCACTCGATACGGCGGTTGGGGTGCGAAATTGAAAGCTTGTCTAAAGCAACCTCGATTGCATCGTATAACGCCGCAGGGCCGCTCACATAAAAGCTTGCGGTTTTGTAGTCGGGAATAAGCTTTGCGATTAAATCCGCCGTGATAAAACCGGTTTCGCCGCTCCAATCGGCGGGGACGTCGCCGCTAAGAACGTGAATAACGCTGATTCTGCCGTTGCTTTTCGCGGCGAGTGCATCGAACTCGTCCTTGTAAATGATGTCACTTGCGTTGCTTGAGCCGTAAACGAGGGTCATTTTTTCGGGTCTGCCGCTGCCGTTTAACATATCGTTTGCGATTGAGCGGAAAATCGTTACGCCGCTGCCGCCGGCAATGCCGACAACGTGCTTGCTGTCGCGGAGTCCGTTATAGTAGATGTGCCCGTGAGGCCCATCAAATAATACCGTCGCGCCCTCAACCCAGTTTTCCCAAACGAACGTGCTGACATAGCCGCCGGGGTTTTTCTTTAGGGTGATTTCAAGCTGATTTTTCTTAACCGCTAAATCGGGCGAGGAGGAAATTGCAAACGGACGGGTCGTCGTTCTGCCGTCAATGCTATATTTCACGCTGATGTACTGCCCGGCGTAGAAAAGCGGAAGCTTTTTGCCGTCCGTCGGCTCTAAGGTAAAGGTTTTGGTTGAAGGGGTCTCGTCGGTCACCTTGACGATTTTCGATGTGATTAACCCGGGGTGGAGGTGTTTTGCAAGCTCCGCGACGGGGTCGGACATATCGACATTCGTGCTGCCCGATTCAATCCACTTTTTCCTCTTGCCGTTAAGTGCGAAGAAACTTGCTAAGTCCTTAATATATCCGTTGATGCTGATTTTTGCTTTAACTGTCTTTGCCATATTATTTAGCCTCCTTTAATTTGAGTAAGGTGTCCTCTGCCGTGTCGAAGCCGTTTGTGATTGAACTGCAGAAGCCGAATGCGCGTCTGCCGAAGCCGCCGACGAAGTCTAAGCCTTTGATGTATTGCTCGGCATCCTTGTTGTTGACGCGCGGAACGATACCGTCAACAACGGTCATTTCGTACGCGTAAACGTTGCCCTTAGGTACGCCCGTGTAGCGGACATAGGTTGCAGGGGTCGCAACCTCTACTTCCTCGATGTGTCCGCGGATGCGCGCGCCGGTGAGCCGTTCGTACATTTCGATAAGGTGGTCTAAAAACTCCTCTTTGTTCTTTTGGTAAATCGAGGGGTCAACGCCGTCCTTTGCCATAGCGTCGGGGTCAAGGAGGTAGGTGAAGCCGATTTGGCAACGACCCTCGCCCGTCATCCCCGGGATTGCGATATCTATGCAGGTTGCGGACATATTGGTGATGTATTTCGTCCAAACCTTGGTCGCGTCGTAAACGCGTTTTGCATCTTGGTCAAAGTTAAAGAAAATTTCGTAGCTGTCGATGCCCAATTCTTGAGGGGTGGCATCTAAGCCGACGTACGCGCTGAATAGCGATGCGCCTGCAACACGCTTGTCGCAGAGTTTCAGAGCGTTATCGGGAACGTCCTTTTTGTCCATCATCTTTGTGTAGACAACGTCGGGTTGGCAGTTGCAAAGTACGCGTTTTGCGCGGATTTTGCTGCCGTCCGCGGTTTGTACGCCGACAACCGCACCGTTTTCGACAAGCATTTTTGCAACGTATACGCCGGTTTCGATTTGCGCGCCGAGAACGCGGCAACGCTCCTCGAGGTCAACGGCTAAGCCGTGCGAGGTTTTGTTGATGATGTGCGCGCCGTCGCGGACGTATAAATACATAAGAAGTCCGTAAACGGTGAAGCTGACGTCGCGGCGGTTACGGGTGATGTATCCGTAGTACGCGCTTAAGATGTCCTCGGTTAAGGGGGTAAAGCCGAACGAATCGTGAACCTCGCCTAACGAGTAGCCGGCGGTTCTTAAGAATGACGAATGCTTCGTCATCATAACCATCGGGTCGGGTTTCATTTGCGGACAGCCCTCGATGTAAACTAACGCGTTGCTGATTTCTTCGCAAAGCTTAAAGTAGTTGCGTACTTTCTCTTCGTCTTGGGGAACGACCTTAGCAACGGCTTTAATGGCGTTTTCGATGCCGAAAGGCATAGTGAAATCTAAATTGTGATTTTCGAAAATAACGCGGTACGCTTCGGGGACGCAGACTAAATCGGGATAAACTCCCGCGTTAGCTAAGTGCTTGCGCACGCCGCCGTAAGTGTGACCGTCCTTGCCGTCGCCGCACTCGCATAGCTCGTGAAGACTGACTTCAAACTCATACCTGCCGCGGATAAAGCTTGACGAGTATCCGCCCGTCATATTATGCTGCTCTAAAACGAGTACTTTTGTGCCTTTAAGCGCAAGCTGTACCGCCGCGGACAGACCTCCGACACCGCTACCCACGACTATAACGTCATAGGACGGTAAAAACCTCTTTGTTTCTTCCAATTTTGATTGCCTCCTTGCTTGGTTTCAAGCCGATAACGATGTAACACCGTTTGTGCTTGAACATAAAAATATTATACAGTAAATGTATGAATATACAAATGCACTATGTTATAAAACTTTGGTAAATTTTGCCAAAAACCCGTTAGAAACATAAAAAAGCGGAGAATATTCTTCTCCGCTTAAATATTAACCGCAAAAATCATGTGCGGACAATCTGCGTTTTATTTTGTCACCTGCGCGGAGTTGCAGTGTCCAATCTTTATGATTTGTGAATTCTGCGACTTCGCACAGAATGATAACGCCGTTGTCCGCTCCGCAAAATCCTATTTTTTTGCAGGAGATTTTTTATCGGGAGTTTTTTTGTCGGCAACGGGGGCGGCGGCTTTTTTTGCGGCAGGCGAAGGAGCTTGCTTTTGCGCGGCTTTTTCATTGACCGCTTTGTCGGCGGCTTTCTTGTTAGCATCTTCTTTAGCGGCTTTATCAGCGGCTTTCTTTTCTGCGGCGGCTTTCTTTTCTGCGGCGGCTTTCTCTTTTGCCGCTTTTTCGGCGGCGGCGGCTTTTTCCGCTGCCTT
>JAISKW010000182.1 GCA_031260775.1 Christensenellaceae bacterium | reverse complement strand
CTTCCCCTCTCCTCGGGAAACAACTACGCCGCTTGCACGGTAGGGCTTAAGAATATTTACGGAACAATCGAGCTTTCCGACAAGGTTATCCGCTCCTCGGCAAACAATGCCGGCGGTGTGGTCAGCGTACTTTCGGACGAAATGAACGGCTTGCTTGAGGCTGCAAAATACAACTTTTCGCGTATGCTGTGGCAAAACGGCAACGGCACTATTGCGACTCTCGATACGTCGATTTTCACTCCCGAGGCAACCTGCTTTATGGTCGCCGACGCAAAAGCGTTGAGCATCGGAATGATAGTAGACCTCTACACCTCCGCCGGGGCTGCCGTTGCAAGTCAATTGCGCATAACCAACATCGATTTAGGGCAGAATCTCGTGAATTTCACGCCGGCTCTCGAGAGCTCGCAGCTCACGGGACTTGCAAACGCAACGCTTACGCTTCAGCAATCGAAGGGCGCGGAAATTAACGGAATTCCGTATATTTTCGGCGACGGCAGCGACTTTTACGGTATGACCACCGCTTCGGTTCCGCACCTTTTGGGGCGCAGCTTTACTTGCACGACTCCTAAGCCTTTCTCGATTAAGAGAATGCAAGAGATTGTGGACGAAATCGAATCGGCGCACGGCACCGCTCCGAATATGATAATCTGCTCCTATCAGGTTCGCCGCAAGTACTTAGAGTTACTCGCGGATACACGTTCGAACATCGATTATCTTAACGTTGACGGCGGCTTCAAAGCCGTTTCCTTCAACGGCATTCCCGTTATTGCGGATAAGTTCTGCGGCAAACAGCAAATGTATTTCCTCAACACCAACGACTTCAAGCTTGCGCAGCTTTGCGATTGGCAATGGTTGGAGGGCGAAAACGGAAATATCCTTAAACAAATCGACCGCAAGCCCGCGTTTATGGCGACTCTCGTCAAATATGCAAACCTCATTTGCACAAGACCCTTCGCTCAAGCGCGCCTTTCGTCAATCATAATCTAACGCCCGCTTAATAAATATTAAGCATTTCCTCTTAGATGCCGTCTCCGTTTTTAGGAGGCGGCATCTTTTTTAGGGAGCAGTTATCTGCTCCCGTCTTTCAAGGAGATAATTCAATGACAATAAGAGAAATTTGCGAAAAAGCAAAAGAACTCACAAACACAAGCTTCGAATTAGGTACCGACAGTCAGCCGGCAAACAGTATGGCTGCTCTGCTTATTAAGTGTGCAAAATTCACCGTAAGCGAAATCACAAGCCTTTACGTTCCCCTCAAGGCGAAGGAAACGGCAACATTTTCCGACAGCAAATTACAATATTACGCGCTGCCTTATGCAGTAAAGGAGGTTCTTAAGGTGGAAATTAGAGGTACTGAATGCGAATTCGAGGCTTTCCCCGACTTCATTTTCTGTAAAGATGCGGCAAATGCAACGGCGAGCATAACGTTTTTGTACACAATTTCGCCGTCGTCTTTAGATACGCCTTTTAATTTGCCGCCTAAAATAAGCATCGAAACGCTCGCTTTCGGCGCACTCACCGAATACTACTTGAGGAGGGGCGAAACCGAGGAGGGCATATTCTTCCGCAACCGCTACGACTTTGCGCTCGCAAAAGCGACCGTTTCGAAAAGAAGTGTGCGGCTTCGTCCGAACGTCTTATAGGAGGTGCGATTATGGTAAGAAAAGAAAAAATTAACGAAATAAAGCGCAAATCCTACAGCTTTCAACAATTCTCGTTCGGAGAGCCCGGCAACGTTAACGCCGACGACTTCGGCAAAATCGTTAAGCTAAGGAACGCAAAGGTATACAACGGAGAGGTTTCGCAAGCCTTTTCGCTTATCGACGGCGCGCTTTTGCGCGTTGACGGAACCACCCGCGTTTTGCCGAAATTAAGCGTCGGGATTTATCCCATAAACGCGGCAATCCTTAAAATTACCGGCGAGAGCGCGACCGATTTACTCGTTGTGCAAGGCAGTAATTACAAAATTTATTACACCTATCTCACGGGAACCGACACAAGCTTTACCGAAAGCTCCTTGACATTAAACGGCAAGGCGGAGTTTTTGAACTGCTACCTTTCGTCCGTTCCCGAAAGCGCGATGCTTATATTCGACCCCTTAGGCGGACTTTTTATAATGCACCCGAACGGTACGCTTTCCACTTATCAAAGCGGGCCGCTCATCAAAAGCCCCGTATACCACTATTTGAGAGTTTGGGGTACTGACGGCCACAATAAGGTATTCTTTTCAAACGATGACGACCCGACGAACTTTTCGTCCGAGTCAACGGGGGGAGGCACTGTTCTACTGCCCGACGAGTACGGAAGAATCCTTAAACTCGTATCGTATAAGGATGCATTATACCTTTTTAAGGAAAAGGCTATTTTCCGTTTAACCGCTTATGCCGACCCGGGGGCGTTTACAATCTCAAAGGTTTTAGTAACCGACGGCGCGGTTTCGGGCGGCAGCGTTGCGGAAGGGAACGGCAAAATTTACTACGCGGCGGGCAAAAGGATTTTCGAATTTGACGGCTTTACGGCTACTCCGGTTTTTGCCGCGGTTGAACACACCGTTGAAAACTACGCCGGTTCGCAAGGGATAGTTTTTAACGGGTCGTACTATTTAAGCGCGACCGTCAACGACGACACGGAGTACGAAAACGCTCTAATCCGCCTATATTTAGACGGCAACGGCATCGAGTACTTTAACGCATTCAAGGTCGGTTCGTTTTTAACGGTATCGTATCCGCAGGGGCAATATCTGCTTGTTTTGGGGGCGGTTTCCGCACAGCAACGCGCGCTTCAGACGGTAGTTTTTACTCAGGATATGACTATGTACGACAACGATTACGTGCCCTCCCTCGCGGTGACAGCCGACACAAACCTCGGCTCGCCCGACAAAAAAAAGGCGTTAAAGCGGCTTTATGCGTCCGTTGAAAGCGATACGGCTATTACCGTCCGTATGGACAGCGCGCCGTACGCTCAAACATTAAGCGCGGTAAAAATCGTTGAGGACAGGGCGGCTCAGCTCACACACTTCGATTGCGACGCTTGCGGTACGCTGTTCCGCTTGACGTTTACGGGGCTTGCGGCACGGCAGTTTTACATCAAAGCGTTGACTTTCGAGGCGACGGAAAACAGAGAATTAAGGATAAGGACAATACAATGACAATCAACGATTTATATATTGCAATTAAAGAGCTTCAGCATACCGTTAACCTCATTCTGAAGCGGTTAAACGAAGGAGGTGAAGAATAAATGAATAAAGAAGACTATGAACTAACCGCGCTTTTGGACGAGTACGAAAAACGCAAATCTCAAGACTCCGCCGAGAAGAAAAGCCTTGCGGACACACTGAGCGAAATTGAAAACCGCCGCACGCTCAATGCTCCGCAGTCAAGGACCGGCGCGGCGCAATACGAGGCGGAAAGCCGTTACGGGTTGACCTTGGATAACAACGAGAACGATATCATTTTTGCCCGTGAAAACGCCGAGGCGAAAATTCAAAAGACCTTTGACGATTACGAGTACAAGGTTAAATCGCTCGCGTTGGGTTTGGAAAACGCCAAAGAAGATATTACTCAAGACACAATAAAGCAGGGGATTTACTATTCGACAATCCGCGACGGGCTGCTATCCGACAAGCAAGCAAGCTACGATGCGGTTTTGAATAAAACCTTAAACGAGGCAAGCTACGCGCTTGAGGAAATAAAAACGGGCTTGGAGCAGAAGGAAATCGAGTACGAGACCGCAAAAAAGCACTACAAGCTGCGCTATGCGCTTGCAATCGAGGAGGAATTAAGCCGCCTTATGGAGGACAAGGTTTACGCGACACGCAAGGAATTAGAGGCTTACGCCGCTCTGCAAGAGAGGCATATGCCCGCATTTAACGAGCCCGCCCCTGCGGACACGGAGGAAACTCCGCCTGCGGCTGTTGAAAGCCCCGCGCCGTCGTATGATTTGGATGCGGACAAGCTGCCGGAAGTTCCCGCGGTATCCTCATCGAGATACAGACTCAACAAGCCGGTTTTGCCGGCAACAAAATCCGTGGCTTCGCTTTCGGAAAGGGGATTAAAGTAAATGGAAACAGTACTTATTATTATACCCGTCCTCGCCGCGGCGACGTCGGTAATTACATTTTTTATTGCGCGCGGCAACGACGCAAAGGAACGCGGCATCGAAAGCGGCACAATCAAAGCCGATTTAGACTACATTAAAAGCACCTTGACAAGCCTCCGCGAGGAGCAAAAAGCTATAGCCGAAAAAACAGACGGCTTAATCGAGAGGGTAATTACAGCCGAGCAGATAGCCAAAACAGCTATCGCCCGCATAGACGTGTTAGAGAATCATTATGGAAATTAAAGATATTATTACGCTCGCGGTAAGCGCGGTGCTTTTGCCGCTTGTAAGCGTCGCATTAAAAAGATTCGGGAGTTTTTTGAAAGGGATTCTTGAAAACGACAAGACCGAGAAGGCGATTTTCGAGGCGGAAAACGCGGCGAAAAATGTGGTAGGCGCAATTGCACAGACGTTCGCCGACGACCTGAAAAAGGAGGGCAAGTTCGATTCGGAAGCGCAAAACGAAGCGAAAAAAAGAGCTTTAGAGTTGTTAGTCAGTATTTTGTCTAACGAAACGACTACCGCCTTAGCCTCATCGAAAGGCTCGCTTTCGGACTACTTCGACGCCCTCATCGAGGCCGCCGTCAATGCGCGGAAAAGATAAAAACCGTATGCGGACAATAGCGTTGTCATTCTGCGGGGTCGCGGAAGTTATACAATATAAAGATTGGACACTGCCCTTTCCGCGCAGGGTGACAAAACGACACGCTTATTGTCCGAATTAAAAAGCCGCATCATTATTATTAAGCATTATTAAGCGCGTTAATAATATCGCGGCAGGCGTACGGATTGATAAGGTTTTCCGTGCCGATTTGTACGGCTTTCGCTCCGGCAAGGAGCATTTCGCGCACATTATCGGCACATGTAACCCCTCCGCAACCGATTATCGGTATTTTTACGGCGTTCGCACAATCGTAAACCATTCTAATCGCCACGGGGAAGATGCCCGCGCCCGAGTAGCCGCCGCGGATATTTGCGAGAATCGGTTTCCCCGTTTTTAAGTCAAGCCGCATTCCCATTAGAGTATTTATCAGGGTAAGTCCGTCCGCGCCGCTGTCCTCCGCAGCCCTTGCAAACGACACTATATCCGTCACATTAGGCGATAATTTTACGATTAACGGCTTTGTACATTCCTTTTTTACCGCCTTAATAAGGTCGGATAACACCGCAATATCGATGCCGAACGTCATTCCTCCGCTCGAAACGTTAGGGCAACTCACATTCAATTCAACAGCAAAAACTTGCTCTACGCCGTTAAATTGCGCGCACGTATAAACGTACTCGTCTTTACGGTGACCGCCGACGTTTGCAATTACCTTTTTGCTATAAACCTTTGCAAGCTTGGGCAATTCCTCGTTTATTACCGCGTGAACGCCGGGGTTTTGAAGCCCTATCGCGTTTAGCATACCGACAGGGCACTCGGCAATGCGCGGTAAGTCGTTGCCGTACTGCCCTTCCTTTGTGGTTCCTTTCAGCGATATGCTCCCTAAGCAGTTGACGTCGTAATAGTCGGCGAATTCGTGACCGAAACCAAACGTTCCGCTTGCGGGGATTATGGGATTATCT
>JAISKW010000054.1 GCA_031260775.1 Christensenellaceae bacterium | reverse complement strand
CATATTGAAGTTCGCCCATTGCATATTTTTGACGTACTGCCCATACCGCTCGCGCGAAACGCGTGCGACAAAGCTGTCGGCGGGTATCCAATTGCCGCCCTTAGCAAATATGCGTTTGCCGTTTACCGCAAAGCAAAAGTCCGCGCCTTCCTTATCGGGGGCGGTCAAAAGCCGCACCTCTCTCAATCCTATTTTAACCGTACGGGCATGGTCGTCGGCGGTGACATCGATACGGTACAGCGGTTGTTCGGTTCTGTCGGTCTGACCGTTCGCCCACCAAAGCTCGGGGTTTTTGACGGAAAACGTCGCACGGTATTGCGTGGTATCTATTTTTTCGGCGGCCTTGCTCGCAATAAACTTGCCTTCCGGAGAGTAAAGCGAGGCGGTCACGTCGGTTTGCGCCTCGGTATCCGTTTCTATTACTACACTCACGTCGGCAACCTCCTCGCTTGTTTGCTGCTCAACGCGCAGATTGTCGATGTATGCACCCGAAAAAATATCCAAATGCACGCCCTTATCGAAGCCCGACGAGGGGAAGCACGGGCCCCAGTCCCAACCGAACTGGTATGCCGCCTTGCGGATAAGCGTAAACCCGTTTACGCCGTTGAAGTTCGGCGGCACGGGGAACTTTTTAAGCTTTTCCTTTATGTACTCAACGGGGGAGTAGAAATATACCTTTAAGCGGTTTTCGCCGTTCACAAGCTTGTGCTTGACGTCGATACGGTACGTTTTGTGCGTATTGTCGCACGAAGCGATGACCTCGCCGTTCAAGATGATATCGGCGATTGTATCAACCGAATCGAAGCACAAATATACGCGCTCGGAGTTGAGGGTTTCGCTGTCAATATCAAAGGTTTTGGTATAGAACCAATCAATTTCGGATACCCAAAACAGCTCGCTTTCGTTTTTGCCTTTGAAAGGGTCTTTGATATAACCGCAACGCATTAAATCCAAATAGTTGGACGTGGGGAGGTTTGTTTCGCCCTTAAACAGACCGTTCTTCGAAAAGAAATGCCAGCCGTTCGATATGTCTTGTGTTCTGTAACTCATAATTTATAATTCATCCGCGTTAAGTAATGAACCGTCCGCGGCACGGGCAAACACATTCAATTTTACAATTTCCGAAAGGAGTATCGGCAAATTAAACGCCTCGCGAACCTCTTTTGCAAACTGCACGATGCGCACCGAAACGCTCCCGAACGGCAGTGTAATTTTGTTATCTTCACCGCCGATAATGAGGTCGCCGATTTCCTTTTTAACAACCGTGCCGTCCTTTTGCCGTTTGCCGAGGGTAAACCCCTTTTTTATTTCGTCAATCGCGGCTTTTGTTAAACCGGGGATTAAATACTCCGCCGCGACGATATTCTTCGCGTAGTTCGGGTTAATTTTACTCTCCTTAAAGCTCAAAACCGTAAACCCCGGGGGGAGTGCTGTTTGGAACCTTTCCTTAAAGCCTCGAACATCGAAGCCTTCGTCAAAGTCCACCGTGACGTACTCGCTTTCGCTTGCGACGCCCAAGGGAGTCGGGAGGGTCATAAACACGCGATTATGGGGGTTAAAGCCCTCCGAGCGGTTAACGGTATACCCGGCGCGCTTTATTCCGCGGTTGATAAGCTCCAATATGTCGGTGTGGGGAATAAACGCCGCCACACCTTTTTTTGCGTATCTGACGTTAAGCATTTTAAGCGGCGAAAATCGCAATTATCAAAGCCATTACGGGGATACAGAAAAACGCGCTGTCCAATCTGTCGGTTATGCCGCCCTGCGGCCCGAGCAAATTCGAAAAGTCTTTAATCCCGAACGCCCTCTTAATACGGCTCGCAAAGAGGTCGCCGAAAAGCGCGATAATTGCAAAGAACGCGCCGAGCGATGTATAAAACACAAGGGGATGTACTCCCTCCATAAAGCTTGCAAACCTGAACGGCGCAAACAGCGGAAAGCCCCACGCTTCGAACAAAAGGTAGACGATTATACCGCCGACCGCGCCGCCCGGAACTTCGAATATGCACCCGGCGTAGGTCTTGTTGGGGCTGACGTGCTCAAGAAATTTGGGTTTGCACCCCTTTATCATCGAGCCGAAATAAAAGGCAAACATATCGCCCGAGAACGCGCCGCCGAGCGGCAACAGGAACGGAATAAGCCCTAACTCCGCGCCTTTATACTCAAAGTGAATAATATAGAACGCAAAAGCGAACGCGATAAGAGGATAAAACGCTACGAAAACCGTATAAAAAAAGTCCGTGAGGGTGTACTCCTTTGTAAATATAAAGAACGAGAAAATCAAAAACAGCACGCACACCGCGGCGATAACCACGCCTTTAAGCGAGAAAAAGTAAATCAGCGGAAACAACGCGACAAGCAACATCAAAAGCGGCGCGGTTATGACCTTAATTCCGCTCTTTTCGGCAAGCTGCAGCATTTCGATAAGCGAAACCCCGAGCCCGACAAGGAGCAGTATATCGAATATAAATTCGTTCAGCGACGACAGGTATATAAACAGCAAAAGCGTTAAAAACACACCCACGCCGACAAGCGTTCTTTTAATAAGTTTTTTCATCGTATTATGGAGAGCGTACAACCGCGTTGATTGTCCGCTCCGTATTATGAGGTCAAAATGCCCTCCCACATCCCAAGAATTTCTTCCTTATTTTTGGTAAAATCCTGCATAAGGGCAAGCTTTGCGTACGAAGGATAGCGTATACTGTCGGCAAAAAATTCGTCAATGTCATATCCTGCCTCAAGCAATAATGCACAAGCCTCTGAGTTGCCTTTGAGAATTTCCTTATTTACCGCCGAGCCGTAGCCCACAACCACGGAGTTGCGTACGGCGATATCGGGACGGCAAAGGAAGGACAAAAAGAACTGCGCCGCCTCGGGATTTTTTGCGGCTTTCGGAATAACAAACCCGTCAAAAAAGAAGTTACCGCCGCTTTTCGGTACGAAATAAGCGTACTTAGGGTGTTCCTCGATAATGGAAATCGCCTCGCCGCTCCACATTAAAGCGACCGGCATACTCAGTTCGGTGTAGTCGATATATTCGGCAAGTCCGTCGGAAATGTAAACGCAGCCGCCCGCGGTTCCGTTGCCCGAAAGGAACTGCTTTTGGTCAATAAGAGCCTTTTCTACAAAAGCGATAAGCTCGTCATCCGCGGAGGAAATCAGCTCGCCTATTGTGTATTTTGAAAACTTTGACGGCAGCGCGCCCTGCTCGCGAAGGTATAGGGCGGCGGCGGCATACGAATCGCGCAGAGAGTTTTTCATATATATTCCGCCGTTCAATTCGGTCTTGTTCAGGCTGTTCCAAAGCAAGCCGTAGCCCGCATTTTCGGCTTCCTTTTTTGTGATTACCTCCGTGTCGTACATTATGCCTAACGTCCCGTAGGAGTAAGGCAGATAATAGTCGGACAGGTTATATTTGAAGTCGTCGCCTTTTGCATAAATTTCCTTTTCGATATTGTTAAAATAATTGTAGTTCGGCTTTACCGCCGCGTTTGTCTTGTCGATAACCTTAACTAAATTGCGGTTTACAAGGCTCTCGATTGCGTAGTCGGATATGCAAACCAAATCGCCCGCGAATTCGGAAGAATCGAATAATTCAACCATTTGTTCGTTTGTTTCGAACTCCCCGTAGTAGTTAACCTCGATTTTTTCGCCCGTTACTTCCTCATACCACGTTTCGAACTCGTCGATGATTTCCTCGTCTATATACTCCGTCCAATTGTAAATATTCAGTTCCTTTACTGCAGATTCCTTTTTGCAAGCCGAAAAAACGCCCGCGCAAAGCATCATCAAAAGCGCAACGGTAAGCAAAGTCACTATTTTTTTCCGCATATACAGTAATTTTAACACAGACAGAATTAAGGATAAACATATCCGCGCGGATACGTAAAATATTTAAGATACTGTATGAAAATATTCACGGCGGATTTTGCCCGATTGAAAGCCCAAAAATATTACAGGCTCAAAACCGCACCTCCGGCTGAATCTTCTTTCTTTCTTATTTCGGCTAAAAACCCGTTAAAAAGTGCTTCAAGCTCCGCGGCTTCTCCGCTTTCATTTGGCGGCGCGGATTTAACGCGTTTCAGCGTTCCGTAGCCCTTTTCACTAAGCGGCGGACGGCTCGGAATTAAAAATAAACCGATTAACAACGATACGAAAATACTCAACGGAATTAGCGGATGAAATATACCCGTTACAAACGCGACCGCGCTCAAAACAATTCCGGATATTACAATTATAAGCTCCGCAAACGCGGCTTTCGGGAGCCGTTTGTCCGTATTTAAGTCAAGCTCCGAAAACATATCCGAGGCGAATTCCGCAAGGTGTTTATAGGCAAAGCCGCGCCGTACGTCCGCCGCGTATTTAAGCTTTTCCGCCGTTATTTCCTTTCCGTTAACGTCCGCAAGTCGCAAAACCCGTATAAGTTTCTTTTCGGGATGCGACATCCCCTCCTCTTCGGCATCGGTATGCGGCAAGATGCTTATTACCGCGCCTCTTGCGCTCCGCGCTACGCTCAATATTCCGCGGCTTTTTAATTCGCTTGCCGTTATTGCAAGTCCGCCGCCCGTGCCGTAGATATATGTCCGCCACACGTCGTAAACGCCGAACAATAAATTCTTAAGCCCTCCCGACCGCGGCAGCTTCGCATAAGCCCTGTACGCCGCATCGCCGAATGACCGACCTTCCGTAGGGGGCGGCTCATCCCCTTTCTTCCTGAACAAATACCCCCGCGCGCAATAGACATTAAATAGCGTAAACAACGAAATTAACGTGACAAATATTGCAACCGCGCCTGCAATAATCCGCGCGTTTTCCGCCCGTTTTTGATGCGCCGCGCTGTCGTAATCCGCTTTGGTTTTTGCCTCGCTTTCAATTACATCCGAATACGAAAAGGCCGAGACCTTCGGGTTCGGCTTTAAGTACGCCGCCGATTTTGAAAGCAATAGGACTCCTAAACCCGTACCTTCGGATACCTTTTCGCCGCTAAACACGAACGAATCGGTTGACCGTGTATTGAGCGTGTTTGTCGCTTTTGCGTGCAGGTATTGCGTATAAGCGGTATTGCCGATAACCTTAGTATAGTTTTCGATTTGTATATCGAATTTATCAATTTGCGGGCATTCGTACGGGGTAAAGAAGTCCCATAAAAGCATTTGCCCCACCGTTAAGCTTTGCGGCAAGCAGTCGATACGGTATGAATAGGTTATTTCGATATCGCCTTTCGTATCCTTAGGCACGACGAAACCCCATTCGAAATTCACATCGTATCCGTCCTGTGTTTCCTGAAAGTAATAAAACAGCTCGAACCCCTTGTAGCCGTGCGACAGGTAGCTTTCAACCGTGAAGCCCGAGGGGTAGAAGGCTTCCAACGAAGCGGACGAGTCAAGAAGGGTAAACTCCGTAACGTTTGTACCCGCAGGGAAGCTTTGCCGCCGCGATACTTTTTTGTAATCGCCGCCCTTAACGGTATCTAAATCGACCGTCCATTTTTCGTTTGCAAGAAGCGTGCCGTTTTGGTTTATATACGCCGAAACGCCGAAGAACTTAAAAACCGGGGATTCGGACGCTTTTACGCACCCCGAAAAAACCGCTACCGCCGAAACACAGGCGAAAACCGCGCCTAAAAGAACATCTAAAACTGTTTTCCTTGCGTGCATTTGGTAATACAATAATGGTACAATGACGGACATCGAAATTGCAAACAGCATAAAACTCACAAAAATCACGGAAATTGCAAAGAAACTCTCCTTGTCGGAGGACGATTTGGATTTATACGGCAAGTACAAGGCGAAAATTATCAAAACGCCGGATTTAACGAAACGCGGAAAGCTCGTACTTGTAACGGCAATCAACCCCACGCCCTACGGCGAGGGCAAAACGACGGTGGCAATCGGGCTTGCCGACGGGCTTTCGCTTTTGAAATACAAAACAATCCTCGCGCTCCGTGAGCCGTCCTTAGGCCCCGTATTCGGCGTAAAAGGCGGCGCGGCGGGCGGCGGTTACGCTCAGGTCGCCCCCATGGAGGACATCAATTTGCACTTTACCGGCGATTTCCACGCGATAACCGCCGCAAATAATCTCATCGCTTCGCTCATCGACAATCATATTAAGCAAGGAAACGACTTGCATCTCGATACTTCAAGGATAGAATGGAAACGTTGTTTAGACCTCAACGACCGCGCTCTCCGCGACATCGAAATCGGTTTGGGCGGCAAGGCGAACGGCATACCCCGCAAGGACGGGTTTAATATCACCGCCGCTTCGGAAATTATGGCGGTTTTGTGCCTGTCAAAGAACCTTGCCGACCTCAAACGCCGCATATCGAACATCGTTGTCGCCTACGACACCGACGGAAAAACCGTAACGGCGGGCGACCTTAAGGCGGAGGACTCGGCGACGATTCTCTTAAAAGACGCAATTTACCCCAACCTTGTACAGACCCTCGAGGGCACGCCGGCTATCATTCACGGCGGCCCGTTCGCGAACATTGCGCACGGCTGTAACACCGTCAGAGCGACCCTTACCGCCCTCTCGCTTGCCGATATTACCGTAACGGAGGCGGGTTTCGGCGCGGATTTGGGCGCGGAAAAGTTCTTGGACATCAAGTGCCGTGCCGCCGGAATTTACCCCGACGCCGTCGTTCTTGTCGCCACAGTCCGCGCGCTTAAGCATAACGGCGGCTACTCCCCGGACGGCACTAAGCCGCAAATCGACTGCCTTAAAGACGGGCTTGCCAACCTCAAAGGGCACATCGAAAACCTAACTCAAAAATTCAAGTTGAAGGTTGTCGTTTCAATCAACCGCTTCGACGCCGATACCGACGAAGAGCTTGCCGAAATTTCCGCGCTTTGCTCCTCGTTAAACATACCCGTTGCCGAAAATCAATGCTGGGGCAAGGGCGGCGCGGGCGCAACGGAACTTGCAAAAAAGGTTGCCGGACTTTTATACGACGGCAAAGCCGTTGAACAAAAATTCTTATACGCCTCCTCCGACACGCTGAAAAACAAAATAGCAAGCATAGCCAAGGGCATTTACGGCGCGGGTGCGGTTGTATATTCAGACGTTGCCGAAAGCAAACTCGCGGTGTTACAAGCATCAAAATACAGCGATTTTCCGGTCTGCATTGCCAAAACGCAATACTCGTTCTCTCAAGACCCCAAGCTTTTGGGCAGACCGACCGGTTTCGAGTTCGCAATCCGCGACGTCGAACTGCGCGCAGGCAGCGAGTTTATCGTCGCAATCGCCGGGGATATTATGCTTATGCCCGGGCTATCAAAAGTCCCTTCCGCCGTCAAGATGACCATCGATACCTCCTCACGCGAAATCAAAGGTCTTTTTTAAGATGTTTCATTTGTTTTATTTGTTTCAATCGATAATTTAATTATCAATAACAATATTTGTGTTTGCAAGGCAACACAAATATTATTTCGCCGTCGCGTCCGACTTCGCTGCGAAACATAGCGCAACCCCAAAACTCCTTATTGAACGGGTAATTCTACTTAATATATAATAAATAGTGTGTAATCGGCAAGGATTATTTTTTTCCGTTACGCAATAAAAAATCGTATGAAATTCATTAAGTTATCCTACGACGGGTTTTATTCAAGAACCGCGGAGTTTTCTTTTGAGGAGATAAAAGCACTCGCCGATACCGAGGAAAAGCAAGCGGCTCACGCTGCGCTTACCTTCGCTAAGTACGGCATTAAGCCCGACGAGGCCGCCGTTTACGACGGAACACGCGTTTCGCTCTCTTTCGAGCAGGACGGCATACCTTACGAGGTCACAAGAGGACTTAATAAAGACAATAAAGGCGTGTATGAGGAAACCGCCGTTTTGGAAATCGGCACCGGGTACGAAGTGACCACCGTGACCGACGTCGAGGACGTTAACGTTATAATCGGCGAGGTTTCAAAACAAGATAAAATTGCCGTGACGGTCGCGGGCGAGGTTTCCTCCGAAATATTCGAGCAGCTTAACGCGCTTAAGTCCGCCAAAGAGCTTTCGGCGCAGGCAAAGGAAGAAATTGCCGAGTACGAAGCGTACGCCGCTAAAAAAGCCGATTACGACGAGGTCGTTGCGCTTTTGGACGCTCTCACACAGGATTCCGAAGCCTTCGCGGAGGAGCTTAAGGAAGCGCAAGACGATTTGAACGAAAAGTCCGAGCTTTCCGCCATTCTCACCGAAAAGAGTGAGAAAGCCGAAACGGAATTAAAAGATTATACCGATTCCCTCGCCGACGTTCTCGCAAGAATTGAGGAAAAGCCCGAGGAATACAAGGCTTTAGAGGTCGCAAACGCATACTTTGCAAACGCCGATATCGAAAAGGTCGGCAACGAGGAGGTCTTGACCGACAAAGACGCCGCCGCGCAAACGTTAAGCAACGAAATTGCCGCGCTCAAGCTGTCCTTGAACGAAACGCTCGCCTCATCCACACCGGAGGCGCGCAAAAATATTCTTGAAGCGTTAAGCGCGCAGGACACCGTGGAAATTTACAGCGAAGCAAAAGGCATTTTGAACGCTGTCGTTTCGACAACGGATGTCGAAATCGGCGCGCTTGCCGAAAGGAACACCGAGCTTGTCGAGGCTATTAAAGCCAAAAACGCCGAGGCGGAGGAGCTTGTTAAAGCCGCACGCGGCGAATATGAAACAATCGACGCCGCGTTTGCCGACGGCGTACGCTCGCTGCAAAAATTGGACTGCCTTTATATGAAGGCGGCTCTTAAAGAAGACGAAATCGCAAAAACGCTCGAAAAAGCCGAGAACCTCAAGGCGTCACTCCCCGGCTACGAAAAGGCCGTTGAGGATGCCGCCGCCGCAAGCGACGCAATAAGCGAAAAAATTGCCGAGTTGACCGCAAAACTTGCGGAAGTCAGCGGCAAGCGCAACGAAATTCTCGTAAACAACAAGTTGGTTGAGCATCAACGCGCGTTAACCCCCGGCACGGTTTGCAAAATCTGCGAGCAACAAATTCAGCAAGCCCCCGAGCAACTCTATATTCAGGAGTTCAAAACAACCGCGTTCGACGCAAAGCTTTCGGATATCCAAAAGAACATCGACAACGCATGGTTGGGCTTACTCAAAAATCAAGAAGATTTAGGCAAGAAAAAAGCCGTAGTAGAGCTTTCGAAAACCTACATCAACAACCTTAATAAGCGCGTAACCGATTTGGACGAGGTTCTGCTTGCAATCTACAACGAAAGCGGCGCGACAGACTTAGCTTCCTTGCGCAAAATAGCCGCAACCGCGCGCGAAACGCTTATCTCCACTATAACCACCTACAAGGCGTTCGTCGATAACCGCAACGAGGCGGTCGAATTAGGCGCGGAAAACGACGCGGTAGCCGCCGAAATCGAGCTTTTACAAACGAAGGTCGTCGCGCCTGCCTCGGACAAAATCAAGGAATTGGACGAAACCCTCGCCAAAAAAGCCGCGGAATTGAAAGAGACGAAAAAGAAAGGCTCGGCTTACGAGGGCAAAACCGCCGCCGAAATCTTTGCCGACTTCACCGATAAGGATACCGTAATTGCACAAAGCGCGGTTTCGATAAGCAACCTCTCGGAGCAGTACGTAAAATCGCAAGAGACAATCGCCGCGTTAAAAACACGCAATGCATTAATCGCAGAGCGCGCGGTATTGGGCGAGTTCGAGGGCGCAGACATCAAGTATGCTCCGCTTGTTTTGAAATTGACCGTAAAAGATATTAAGGATATCGAAATCAATAAGGTCGAAAAGGCTGCGGAGTTCGAAGAAATTCAGGCGGCAAAGGTTGACGCCGACGCCGAATTGGAAGTCGCAACCGCCAAATACAACGAGCTTAACGCGGTTCAAGCGGCAAAAGACGAGCAAAAATCCGCCGCCGAGGACGCGCTTAACGGGTTCCGCGGATTTGACGAGGTCATTGCACAATTCGCCGACAAGGAATTACCCGACAGCCGTATCGTCCTCTCCGACGAAAGTGCCGAAGCGGTAGACGCGCAAATCGCCTTCCTTGAGAAAACCATTAAGGAAACTCCCGAGGTCGAAACCCAGGAGCTCCGCGTTGCCGACGACGACGTTACAACGGTTATGACACGCTTACTCGCGTAATAATAATAAATTAGTTTTGTCACCCTGCGCGAAGTCGCAGGGTCCAATCCTTGTGATGTACGGATTCTGCGACTTCGCGCAGAATGACAAATCCTTATAATGTATGGATTCTGCGACTTAGTGCAGAATGACAATGTTGTGCGATTCTGCGACTTTGCGCAGAATGACAACATGGTTGTCCGTTACTCCGCATTTTCCTAATCTTACACAAATAAACTATAATAGATAAATAAACAATGAACGGATTACAAAAGGCATACACAAGGAGTTTTCAATTTTGCATTAAAATTGCAATGAAAATCGTTCCTATCAGAATCCCCGAGCGCATTACAGGTGAGGGGAAACTCGCGGAGCTACCGCAACTTATCAAGGATAAGGGTCTTAAAAAGCCTATTATAGTTACCGATAGCTTCCTTTCTCAGGTTGCTAAAGCCGCCGACCCCATCAAGGAAGGCTTGACAGCGTTAGGGCTTGAATACGCGCTCTTTGACGGCGCGGTTCCTAACCCCACAATCGAGTGCATCGAGGAAGGCTTAAAGGTTTACATAGAAAACGGCTGCGACAGCATTGTCGCTCTCGGCGGCGGCTCACCCATGGACTGCGCTAAGATTATCGGCGCGCGGGCAATTAAGCCGAACAAGACCGTTCCTAAGTTCAAAGGGTATTTCAAAATACTTAAAAAGCTTCCGCCGTTCTTTGCAATTCCCACGACCGCGGGTACGGGCAGCGAGGCGACCGTTGCCGCCGTTGTCAGCGACGAAAAAACCCACACGAAGTACCCCGTCAACGACCCTTCCCTTGTTCCTAATTACGCAATTTTGGACCCGGCACTCACAATCGGGCTTCCAAAGCCGATGACCTCCACCACCGGACTTGACGCGCTCACGCACGCGGTTGAGGCTTATGTCGGGCTTGAAGGCTCAAAACTCACTAACAAAATGGCAATCGATGCGACAAAACTCATTTTTGCCAACATCAAAACCGCCTACGACGAGGGCACTAACATCGTTGCCCGCGAAAATATGCAGGTCGCGTCGTTCTACGCTGGAATCGCGTTCACGCGCGCGTTCGTCGGTTACGTTCACGCAATCGCTCACCGTCTCGGCGCGGTTTATCACATCCCGCACGGGCTTGCAAACGCCATAATCCTCCCTTATGTTTTGGATTATTTCGGCGAGACCGCGCACAAGAAGCTCGCCGAGCTTGCCGACGCCGTCGGAATCACCGGTGCAACCGTTGCCGACAAAGCGAACGCTTTCATTGCGGCTATCCGCGAGCTTAACGCGTATATGGATATCCCCACGGTTATCGAGTTCAACAACCGCGGCACTATCGTAAAGCTTAAAGCCGAGGACTACGACAACATCATCCCTCAGGCTCTCAAAGAGTCCCACCCGTGGTATCCCGTTCCCAAACTCATCACTTACGCCGAGATGAAGGAAATTCTCGTCAAACTTACGCCTGCTCAATAGTGTTGTGTTGAGGGGGGGAATACTTTTCTTTGAAAAGCATCCCCCCCTCCCGAAGAACTGCAATTAAAAAAATGCCATAATGTTCTATCTTGAACGGAGGGAATAACCGAAGTATACTATAATTGAACTCGGGGATTCGAAACTTCCTTTGGCATTTGAACCTCAGAACTTAAATCGGGCTAATGAGTCGTCGCCTATCGCTAAATCACGCCCCCCGCGGCTTACGCTTCGGATTGGGGAAGATTGACCGATTCCGCACTCTGCCCACCTATCAAACGACGGGTTGTTCTCTCAAGGGAACCGGTCCCTCGGGTTCGCACTTATGATAAACCGCTGATAACTCACTGCGGAAATTACGCGCTCGCATCGTCGGGCGCGTTTGTTTTTTCAGCACTGTCATTTACGGTCTATACGCCGCTTTTTAGAATTATTCGTATCCGTTATATAATGAGAAGGTTGCTTTTTACGAAAATCAATTTTCATCGTAAAATAGTAAAGGATTAAAAACTTCAAATGGTTAAACTGAGATTAACAAGGAACGGCTCGAAAGGCGCGCCGTTTTACAGAATAATTGCTGTTGATTCAAAACAGTCAAGAGACGGAAAATACATCGAACAGATTGGGTATTATAACCCTGTCAAAAACCCTGCGGAAATCAAAATTGACGCGGAGTTAGCAAAGAAATGGCTTGCGGTAGGCGCACAACCTACGGACACCGTTGCCAACCTCTTTTACAAAGCCGGCATTGCCGGCGTGGAGAAAACCTTCAAAAAGACGGCGAAAGACGTCAAGGACGAGGCTATCGATGCGGCTGTTGATGCAGTAGTAGAAGACGAAGCGAAGTCCGAATAACGAAAAACAATTAACAAGCAGAAAAAATAATATCCGTACCTTGCATTGCTCGGATGCGGACAAAACAAAATACCGTTTGTTACGTTTATTCATATAAAATGAAAGAAATCAAAGAATTAGTAGAGTACATTGTCGGCAAAATTATCGACAAAAGTACATTCACCGCGGCAATCGTCGAGGACGCAGAAAAAATCGTCGTCGAAGTAACCGTAGACAAATCGAATATCGGAAAGATTATCGGCAAACAAGGTCGCGTAATCAGCGCAATCCGCACGGTTGTATCCGCAGCCGCTTATGGTTCGGGCAAAAAGTACGACGTTTCGGTAGAAGAAAAAGCATAAGCCGCTTCGGCGCGTGTTCATAAGTGTTCCCCGTAATGCCGCGTAAAACGCAGGTATTGTGGGCGTTCGCTTGGTATGTTGCGGCTAATTAATTTAATATGGTCGCACTCGGTAAAGTCCTTAAGCCTCAAGGCATTAAGGGTGAACTGAAAATACGGTGTTATCTTGATGACCCTCAAACAGTCCGCGAAATGAAGTCGGTCGTTGTGGGAAAGACAAAGCATAGCATCGAAAAATTTCGCGCAGACGGCGAATTTATTTATGCCGTCATTTCCGGTATCTATAGCCGCGAAGCCGCCGAAGCCCTGCGAAACCTCGATGTAGAAATCGACGAAAGCGAGCTTCCCGCACTGCCCGACGACGCATTCTATGTGCGTGACGTCCTTGGTGCGAAAATATATCTGCAAAACGCAAGTGCTTTATTTTGCGCAAATAACCCCTCAAACCCAACCGATAACCTGCAAAAATCGACCGATTCAACCGACGCCGTTGTTGTACCCGACTCTGTACCGACCGCCAAAGCCGCCGAACTGCTCGGCACTCTTTTGTATATAGATAACTACGGCAGAAACGATATTTACACAATAAAGACCGTCAACAAAGGGGAATGCTCCGTTCCGGTCACTCCGAATCTTATAATTTCAATTGATATTGCAACTAAAACAATAATTTTCGATTCCAAAACCTTTAATGAAACCGCCGTCTTTAACGACTAAGTTTCTCCGTTATACTTCGCCGTGAAATAGCTTCGCCGGTGAAATAATAATTGATAGGTTTTACATATCGATTATTGTTGAGGACAATTAATATCGATTATTGCTGAGGACAAAAATAATCCATAAAAAACAAACGGAAACAAGGCGCGTGGTTGCGCCTTGTTGTGTATTACTTCAACTCCCGTGTTTATTTCTTTTTGGAAAAACACCCCCCCCGATGAGCTTTTCAAAGGGGTGGGGTTCGGGGAGGGGAATTGCTTTTCACTGAAAAGCATTCCCCCTCCCCGTTCTCACGGCACGAGCATTTCCCTCCCGTTCTCGCGGCACGAGCATTCCCCTCCCCGTTCTCGCGGCACGCTTGCCATTCTCCCCATTTGCTTTGCGGAGAGTGGGGGTGGGTTTGGGAGGGGGCGGGAGGGCGTTTCTCTGACATGCCGCACTCCTGCCCCCTCCCAAAGGCAAACACTAACCAAAGGCAAAACACAAAAAGCAAAACACTAAGCAGCGAACTGCATAAGACAGAGAATGCCGACTGTGGAGGCGAGAAGGGTAAGCTGGAGAGGGCCGCTCCACTTAATCCACTTAGGGTAAGAAACTGTGGTAAGCCCGAGGATGAGGAGAAGCCCCGGGTTCGTGGGTAAAAGCATATTCGCAAACCCGTCGGCGAAAGTATACGCGAGCACGGCCGCCTGAGGGTTGACGCTCATTAGCGTGCATAGGTCAAAAATGACGGGCATTATAAGGAACGCCTTCGCGCTGCCGCTCTGAATGAAAATCTCGAAAATGAAGATAACCGCGTAAATGAGCAGAAGCGCGCCGTAAGGGTTCAAACCGCCGGCAAGGGTCACTATTTTGTAGAGAATGGTATCCATAATGTCGCCTTCGGTTATAATGTAGCGAACGCCTCCGGCAATGCAAATCATAATCGCCGCAGGGGCTAAGGTAAGCGCGCCCTTGCCGAGAAGCTTAAGGAGCGACTTGCCGCGAATGCCCAAGATTACCGCGCTGCCTATGCCGCCGGCGATGTAAACAACAACGCAAAGGTACATTATGTAATTCGCGAGCGGGTGCCAGAATACCGCAACGATTGCCGCAATTATAACGGAGGACAGCCACCCGGCGAGCCATTTTATTGCTCTGTCCTTGCTTTTTTCGCGGACAAAATCGTCAATTTCGAAGTTGAAATCTCGCTTGCGTTCCTTATCCAATGCGAACACCGCCGATTTTTGCGGGTTTTTGTCCACTTTTTTCGCGTAAGGGAATATGAAACCGACGAGTAAACCGTAGCTGATAACAAAGGACAACAGTCGCCATTCGATTGCGGAAAACATCGGGAGGTTGCCTATTTGCTGCGCGACTCCGACCGTGAACGGATTGATTACGCCTACAGCGAAGCCGAAAGCCGCCGCGAGAACCGAAATTCCAAGCCCGACAAGCGCGTCCCAACCCATTGCATAGCAAAGGAGTACAACTATCGGCACGAGCGGAATTAACTCCTCAAGCATTCCCACGCTGCTGCCTAAAAACATAAAAGCGAACGAAAATGCGAAGATAATTGCGTACTTTTTCTTGCTGAACTTGCGTGCGAGCATTTTGATTAGGTAGACAAGTATTCCACTTTCGTCCAAAACCGTAAAGATTGCACCGATTACGAGAAGAAGGAAAATTATTAAATAAACCGTCATAAACCCGTCGGTCGTGGGCAAAAGAATCATTAACGGCGACAAAAGAACCTGCCACCATTGAATGCCGTCCAAATTAGGGTTTTCGGCGTAGGAATTCGGCACGATTGACATATTGCCGCCGTCGCCCAAAACGCGTTGATATTCGCCTCGCGGCAAAATAAATGTGAGTACGTATGAGCCGACAATCAGTGTAAGAACGATTAAAACGGCGGTAACTATGGCCTTTTTGCTGATTACGATTGTCTTTTGCTTATTTTCAGACTTTTCATACTTAAGAGCAACAGTGCCGCCGCCGTTTACGGTTACGCCGTCATCTAATTGCGCGGACGGTACCGAATTGACCTCGTCTTCCGCAGCTCCTTTTTCGGGCACGGGCTGCGCCGACCTGCCCACGCTCACCGTGGCTCCTTTTTCGGGCACGGACTGCGCCGACCTGCCCCCGCTCACCGTGACTCCTTTTTCGGGCACGGGCCTCTCCGACCTGCCCACGCTCACCGTGGCTCCTTTTTCGGGTACGGACTGCTCCGACCTGCCCACGCTCACCGTGGCTCCTTTTTCGGGCACGGGCCTCTCCGACCTGCTCCCGCTCACCGTGGCTCCTTTTTCGGGTACGGACTGCGCAGAATTATTTTTTTCTCTTTCCGTGCCGCGAACTTCTCCGTGCTTCGCTAAAAACGCACGCACACTAAGCCCGGTGTCACCGCTCTCGCGGCTCTTTCCGTTACCCGTCCGTCCCGATTCCGCTCCGCCGTTCGGCGGCTTCTGTATGTTCTCCGTTTCTTCTTTCATTTGTATTTTCCGGAATAATCCGGCTTTTAGGGTATGGAACTGTCGTGTTGTCCTCACCGCATACCGCTGATTTCTGAACTCTTATTCTTCGTTCGCTATTACCTTTCAATATTTCTCATTTCCAAACACTCATTTTTAATTTCAAAAAAGCGGACTCCACGCCCGCTTTTCAAGTTGAAATCGTTTAGGAGATTATCTATCCTATTTGCTTACGCGAATTACTCCGCGCAAGCTATTAAATCTGAGCAAAAACTACTTCCTTTTCTTTTTGCCGGTTGCCGTATTTGCCGCCGCTTGCGCTGCCGCAAAGCCGTAGGGGTCATAGGTGCTCCAATTCGATGCGCCTTGTCCTGCAAAATCACCGTAGCTTGCATAGGGGTTCGCCGCCGCTTCCGCATTTTGCTCGCCTTTTGCTTTTGCTCCGCCTTTTGCCGCTTTTTTATCAGCTCTTGCTTCCCTTCTCGCGGCCTTTTTCGCCGCTTTCTCCTCAAGATACTTCCTGTAATTCGCTGTGCCGTAGTGGAGATATCTCAATAATCCTGTAGCTATCGCGACAACAACCAACACCGCCGAGAACCAGAACATAATTTCACGCAGGTGATAAAGCGAAATTATACCTACAAGCAACGCGTTCGAATCGAGCCATGCCATACGCATATAATCGTGCGTACCTTTCGATGCGCTTCCCGATGCGATAAGCTTAATTACAATGGTCGCTTCTTCGACATCCGTACCTAAAACGTCTTGGTCGCCCACAAAAACGCCGTTTTCGTCAAAGTCATACGCGGAAGCGTACGCGAACTCAGCATCATTAATTGCGTTAGACGCTAACTCCTTAAAGTCGGGGTCGTAAACCGAAATTCTGTTAATAGCAAAGTTACCGTTCGCGTTGGTCGCCTTAAGTGTTAAGTATGCAGGCGCGCCTAAAACGTTGGGATCTTTTACTATATCTTCGAGCGCGGACACAATTGAACCTTGCACAACCGCGTAAATATCGAATTTCAATAAATCTAAAATGCCTAAATCTACAATGGTTTGCTCTAAGTCAAGCCCTAAGGGGATAGCAATCGGGTCGGGGGTCATATCTAAAACAATCCACGATGAGCCGTCATACTGCGGCGCGCCCTCGACATAGAAGGGATAACTGCTCGGCAGGCGGTCGTCTAATAAAAGGTGAATAAGTACGGGAATTGTAAGTCTGCCGCCGTTAGCAAAGTCAATAAGCGGCCCTCTATAGCTTGCATAGCCGTCCTTATCGATGCTCTTAAACTGCGTTTTAACAAGTTTTAAGGTGTCGGAATTCTTAATACCCTCCTTTTGCATTACGGGGGTAATTTCATTAACCGCTCTTTCGTGCGCGATATAATAGGTTGCTTCGTACATTGTCAGTCCCGATTTAGGAGCACTTGCCATTCTAACGCTGATATCCGCTTGATAGCTCGGGCTAAGGTACGCATAAAGCATTTTGTCGATGTTATCCGCCGACGTAGATGCCGGCAAATGCAGTCTTGCGTAGCTGCGGAGGCTCTCGTTAATGGCAATCGGCTTCGATTGCATATCCGCTGCAATCTCGTCATTTCTTGCTAAGCGCAACGACCTTAATTGTACAAACAGAAGTTCCGAATATAAATACTCTTTATGCGAACGCTCTATGGTGTTGCCCTTTTCGTCGGTCGTTACCGTTTCCGTTGATGCCGACCAACCCGAAAGCTCGATTAATCTTTTTGCGAGGTCATTATCAACCTCGAAGTAATATTCCTCTGTTAACGCGTCAACCTCATCTTTTGCTATGTTGCCGTTCGCAACGTTCATTTCGATAAAGCTGTTCAGTAAATCCGCCTGACGCTTTGCCATACCGACGGGGTCGTCGCGGATTTCAGCTGCCGTTAGCGTGCCTTGCGTTGCGTCGTCCAAAATACCCGGTAAAACTCTGTCAATTGTGAACCAAACCGTTGCGGAGGCTGCCACCGATGCTACTACTAATACTGCAGTTGCAAAGCGGATTGCGCTCTTGCGATGCGATTCCTTTGACCTCTTTGAGATGCTGCCCGTAATCAGGTATACCGCTGTGAAAATGAGCAGTATTACCGCGAAAACGATAATCCCTAAGAACGGCCAAGGCAAGTCCATATCGAACGCGCCGAGGTCGCGGATTTGAATTTTCCAAAGCTCCCACGGTTTAATAACACCGTAGCCTTCGGATAATGCGATGCTGTCCGCGCTCGCACTGTATACTAAATACCCAAGTAACGGGAACCCGCAAAGGAATACTGCGAGTTTTAATACTTTTAAGAGTCCGATTGATAATTTTCTCATGTTACGTTTCCTCAAATTTTACAGTGAAACCACCGCTCCTTTTGATTTAATTCCTCCTCCCGTTTTGGTATCCGCCGTAGTACCCTCCGTTATCGTACGGAGGGTACCCGTACCCTCCGTAGCCGTAATCGTCTTGCGGAGGATATTCGTCCGCGTACTCGCCGTCATCGCCGTCGTCGCCGTCGTAGTTATCCTCTTTGTCCTTTTTGCCGATGAGTTTGAGGAAATTCTTTCTTTCCAATCTCGCGAAGAAGTACGCAAAGAATATTGCAAGAGGCGCGTGCCATGCGAAGCGATAAATTTCTTTTTCCGCCGCGAGCCAAACGTCGTTCGCGCTGACGGCGGCTTTCAGACCGTTCTCAACGTCGATATCGAAGTATGCTTTTTGCAATTCCTCGTAGGTGTAAGCGGTGTTGCCGCTGCTGTCCATTGTTACCGCGCCCACGCCGTCGCCGAATAATCCGCCGCCGAACAGGGTTGCTCCGACAAACGAGCCGTGCGTCGTGCCGTAGTATTTAGCATACGCGTAGTCTCTTAATTCCGGAATTCCGCTCGCGCTGCCCGTTATAAAGAACTCAACGGGAAGCTCGGTCGCTACAATGTAACGGTATCCGATGTTCTCCAAAATGCTCAAAATAAAGTCTATTGTGAGGTTCAAGGGATTGCCCTCGGGGATACCCGCCAAACCGTTTACCGTGTCGATAAGCTCTTGGTCAAGCATATCCGGAAGCATTCCTTGCAGAAGCGAAAGTAAGGTGTAAAAATCAACGTCGTGCGCAATAATCTTGTCGAGCACCGAGTTAAGGTCATCAAGAAGCGCGGTCTTGTCTACGCTGCTGTCGCTTCCGAGTATCATATCTAAAAGTGTGGGAAGCGGTTCGCGAAGGTCGCCGATAACCTTATACAGGCTGGCTGACGAAGTTAAGCCGGTGAGTACCGTGTTTAATAACGAAACAAGCTTTTCCTCGCTCATTGCGGTTTTGCCGAAGTAGAGGAAGTTTAGGTCGATTCCTTCGTATTTATCCGTGCCGTCGTCGTTCGTTGCGAACGAAGGCTCGCCGTCTACAAAGAGTTTAATTACAGCGTAACCCGCGCCGTCGTTGATAAGCGCGTCGCCCTTTGCCGTCAAACGGGTTGCAAAGTCCAACTCGTAGAACTCGCTTTGCAAGTACGCAAGTACGTTCACAAGCTCCGCTTCGTAAATTGCAAGCTTTTCGGCTACTGCTGCGGCTTTGTCCTCCTCAGTGTAGTCCTCGGTAATCGGAAAGTTCTTTGCCCTTTCAAAATCCACACGGAGTGCGTCTAAACCGTCAATAACCTCGAACGCCTCTTTACCGTGCGTTAACTTATAGTATTGGTCGGTGTTTTTGTATTGGTTCCACGCGGAGTTGGGGTCGCTCTTAAGCGCGAAGATTTCGGCGGTTAAGGCATCCTCAATTTCTTCTTCGGTGTACTTTTCCTGCAATCCATAGTAGATTGTGGTTAATTTCTTTAATTGCTCATAGCTGAACACGCGCGCGTCGTTGTACAAACCGTTAAGCTTGTATCCGCCGCCGTTGTACGAGCCGCTTACATATATAGGACTGATTTTTACGCTCTCGCCGGTTACGGTGTTTACGTCGTCCTTAAGCCAAATTTCGTCATCGATTAAAACGAATCCGTTGCCGTCCCCGTTAATCTCATACACTTCGTCGAACGCTTTGGTTACTAACGAACCGTCGGCATAGACTGCGTAGACGAAATCGCTTTTGCTGTCTAAGTTATAGTAGATATCGGCATAGAGGGATTTTGCCTCCGCGCCTTTTAAGAAGTCGTACGCGTCAACAATAGGCGTTTTATCCATATTGCTGTAGCCCGAGCCGTTTGCGCTGATGTTATAGCGTGAAGTGAGTGCGCCGAGCGCGCCGCCGTTGGGAGAATGGTTGATTGAACCGTAATCCTCATAGTAGTAGCCGTAGTCGGCTAAGCCCGCAACGTACGCGGTTTTCGCGTCCTCGACTGCCGGCTTGATTGTTTTTTCGGTGTAAAGCACCGGGTAGAGTGCCGCGCCCGCCGCGATTGCGGCAACGATGCAAGCTCTCCAGAAGTAGTCGGCTTTTTTAAGAAGCAGCCCTACGACGATTTGAGCGATAACCACAACTCCCCAGCCTAAGAACAGTAAGCCTGCCGGGCTGTTAGGAATGTTTTTGATACTCGTAACGATTTGGTCAATAAACCCCTGAATTCCGCCGGGGTCTAAAAGCCCAAGCCCGATTTGCTCGGTAGGAATGCGGAACACCGCAGGGAACACAAACCATGCTTGCGTCTTCATCGAAGTCGCGTAAGGGGTTATGTAGTAGATGAGTAGGGGAAACCCTGCAAGATAAAGAAGTACCTTTAATACCCTCCACAGCCTCATTTTTGCCGCAGTACCGGCAGATGCGTTTGATTTTGCCATTTTTTTACCGTTCGGTTCTTAACCGAATTTTTTAATTTTTCTCCTCTCGTCCGTTGTAATTTTCCTATCCTCATTGCATTCTATCGTTTCTTTACACGCTTTTTTAGTGCTTAACAATTGTTTCAACAATATCTTAGCGAATCATTTCAACCGCAAGATGATATAACGGGAATGTAGGAGCGACGGTTTGCCGCGCCGAGTAGTTAGCAGTATTTCCCGTGTTAACATCGGCGCACGAATATCAATGCGTTACGGGCGAGGCAAGCCGTCGCCACTACAACCTATAAATACGCTGTTACAGTATAAAAAACACCAAACGGCGAACACAGGTCACCCTATGTCCGCCGTAAGTTTTGCTTAAAATTAGATTTCCGGATACGCTTGGTAGCCTTCTAAGAGAAGCTTGAGTAATTCTACCAACTCGTCTTGGATTGCAACCGTTGCGGGCCAGAACTCTTTCTCGCCGTCGCCGCTTCTTAAACCTAAGTCAAGTGCCGCCGCTTTTTGCTCTGTCGTGAACGTTACCGCTTTATTGCCGGCGAATTGTGCAGGCTTGCCGTTGACAATGTTCAAGAACAACTTAACTTCTAACTCGGTTGCAGTACCTGCTTTGATAACTAAATCTAAGCCTGCGCCGTTGCCGTTAAAGCGGGCGTTAATTGTAAGCGTTAAGGACTTGAGATAATCATCGATATCGCCTACGTCGTCGAGGTCGATTCCGCTGTATTCTTTAACAACCTTCTTAACAAGTATTGCAACGTCGGCTTTTGCAGTTTCAAAGTCGTCCTCTGCGGTGAAGTCACCGTAGCCTTCGTACTCGTTGCCGATTAAGATGTTTTCATAAACAAGCGAGAGAATTAAATCCCACGGGGTATCTAATTTAGCAAGCTCGGTTACGATATCTAAAATCGTTTGCTGTGCCGTTGTCGGTACTGCGATTGCGCCGTATTCCTCTAACAATCCGCTTACATCGAGAGCTTTAATAACCGCGTCGATAACGTCGCCGAGGTTGATTGCCGCAACAATCGATTGCGAAGTTCCCGTTGCAATAGCACCTTCGCTTCCCGCGAAAAGGCTGCCGTCTCTGCCGTAAACCGCATAATCTACAACCTCTTCGATTAGGTCAAGGAGCAAGCTTAATACGTTTTGGTTGCCGGGGAATGCCGCACCCGTTGCATAATCCTTTGAAACTGCGAAGTCTAAGATATCGGTGATAAGTCCGAGAATATCGTCCGCGCCGTCTTTTTGCTTAATCTTGCCGGTGTCAACAATCGCTTGGATATAAGTTGCAATTTCAACAAAGAGGTTCTTGTACTCGCCCGCTTGAATTCCGTCCGCTTCCGCGCCGGCAGGTGCCGCGCCGATTGTACCTACAACTCCGTCGGAGTGAATAAGGCTGTCGATATCAACTTGGAACTTGTAAATCGCGCTCTCATACGAAACACCGAACTCATCAAATATTTCGGACAAGTCGAAGTAGAAGTAGGTGTTCTCATAAATTCCGGTTGCGGTTGCTAATACCGTACCTGTATTGTTTTTCAATGTAATTCTCGCTTCAGCCGCAAGTGCCGCGAAGCTTACTTTAAGAGCGTCTTTATTGTTCCCGTCTTTTTCAACGTTAACCTTGATTGCGGGGTCAATGTAAACCTCAACTAAGGCATCTAAGTCCTTATGAGGTACGCTTACTTCGGCGGTTGCGATAATCGTCGTTCTGTCAAGGTTTGCGGGGATGCTTGCCGGTTTTGCAATCTTCGAGCTTACACCGGCGATGACAATGTTCTTAATTTGAGCCGTTAAGTCGATTTTCGGAATAACAAGTCCGAACACCTCGTTCGATTTCGGGTTTGCATAATGCAAGCCAATCTTATTAATTTGGTCGTCGGTATCGAGCCCTACAACGATTTCAACCGTGGTTTTGTCTTGCTGCGAAATGACGGTTGTCGGGTCTAAAATTTCGGATAAGCCTACGTTAAAGATAAGTTGAACGATAGGGCTGATAATGCTTTGTAAACCTGCGTCAAGACCCGCTTGATATTTAGAATCCGTCGGGGCTAAGTTAGGAGTTCCTACAACCATATCTTTAATAGGAAGAACGCCGTTAATAGCTTTGATAATACCGGGAACCTTTGTGCCGTCAAGAGCAAAAGTGATGTCGCCCGAGCGGTTTGTAGGAATCGCGCCGTCGGTGCCGCCGTCCTCATAGTAGGGGTTGTCTGAAGTGAAGCTAAGACCGGCTATCGTTAAAACCTTAAGCGCGCCTATGTAGCTGCCAATCCCGAGCGCGTCAAGCAAGTCGGTAACGACGTAGTCCTTACGAATGTCATTAACGACGTCATGTTCGTCCTTCGTTGTGGTAATCGTCCAATCGTCTTCGAACAACGTGCCGAATTGCTTAAAGAAGTAGACAACCATACCGGTATTTACTTGCGGCGTCGTGCCGTCAAGTTGCGGAAGCATAAACCACTTCATTGTGTCGGACGAAATCCTTTCGCCTACATAAATTTTGCTGTCCTCGGTGTAAATCGACAGATACTCCGAATAAGCGGGGTTATCGGTCGTCGCAAGGCTGACCGTAACCGCGGCAGTGTTGGAATTGCCGGTTGCCGCGTTGTCCTCGTCGTTGATGTTTGCCTTAAGACCAATTAGGAGCTTAAAGATTTCGTCACCGTCGTCGATGCTTACGTCAACCTCGATGTCCGCTTCGACGTGAATAACGCCGGTCTCGGCATAAGAAACGAACTTGCCGACCGTTTTATCCGCACCGGTTAAAAGCGTGTTTACAAACTCGGCGAGTTGGATCGGAATGGTCGTTTCCGCACGGGTCATAACGTCATCTTCTTCGTCGCCGTCTCCGGGACCGCCGGTTGCCTGCTGCCAAGTCGCTTTAAGGTTTGTGTCCTTGGTGATAGTCGAAGTTGCCGGCACAAAAACCGCATTAGTGTCTTTGTCAATCCAGTTTACGAACGTATAGCCCTCTTTTGTCGGCGCGGCGACCGCGGTTATCTTGCCGCCGCTTTTGATGCTTTGGTTGCCGGGATTGGCAGAACCGCCGTCGGTATCGAATGTAACGGTGTACTTAGTGGTAGTGCCGCCGCCGCTGCTACCGCCGCCGCTGCTGCTACCGCCGCCGCAGGCCGTTAAGATGAGTGCGCTGAATATCATTGCTATCAGCACTAATCCAAAAATTTTACCTTTCTTTTTCATAATTATTTCTCCTTATACATTAAATAATATACTCGGTTGGCGGTCGCTTGCGCTTCCGCCGTAATTAAAATAAACAGTATTACCTGTCTGTAGTTAATTATAACGCATAGAAACAACCGTTTCCATACGGAAATTTTGTCGGTTTTTATTGGTTAGGGCTTGCCCGAAGGAAAGCCCTAACCTGATGCCGTTTACAGCAACTTCTCCTTTACTAAGAACTCGCCTTGCGCATAATACGCGACCTTAAACATCAAATCGCCGACCAAATCGCCGAACTCCGGCGCGCCGTTGATTAACAACTTGCCCGTTTCGATGCTGTCCATCATATTATCGATGTTCATTAAGATGCCCAACGCTGAGGCGGGGTCACGGAATTCCATCGAAAGGAACGGGATTCCGCGCTTGCTTGCGCCTCTGCCCGACGAGGTTTGACCCTCTTTCATCCTAACCCATGATTGCAACTCGTCGTCGCCGTTGACAACCAACGCGTAGACTCTGTCCGGGCTTACGCTCGTTACCTTCAAAACGTCGGGTTGCCCCATTTTGCTTAAACGCGAAATTCCGTTCGGCAACAGATAAAAATACAGCTTCGTCAGGAGCTTTTTATCAGCGTCGCTCACGGGCATCGTTGTCGCTTGCATAAGCCCTGCCATACGAAGCAACGCCCCGAGCAGCGAAATGAGCAATCCCAACTTGGACGCGCCTTTAATCCTCGGCAAGGGCATTCCTTTGCCCGACATAAATATGTTCAGCTTTCTTAAATTCGCGAATTGAAACTCCACGTCGGGGCTCTCATGAACCTCCAACGCTTTACACGTCCATTTGCCGTCCTCGACAACGAAGTGTGTCGCTATTTTCCCACCCGGCACTCCGTCATAGAGCGCGGACATTTGGAAAACAAAGAATTTCCCTTTGAATTTATCGCCGTATTTCGGCTCGCTTTCGCAAATTACGCGGAGCAAGGGCACAGCCGCCCCCAAAAATATGTTAGCGGCATATACGTCGCTTTCAGTTATTTTAATTTCCTCCGCCATAATTTATACCTCGTCGTCCCATTTGTCGCCGGGCTTTAAGGTGCGCTTTGCAACCGTCAATGCCGACTTTATTACTTCTAACACGCTTTGCGTAATCGCGCCCGCGTCAATTCCGTTTCCGCCGCCCGTTTCGACCGTCTTATTAAGAATCTCGCTTCCGCTTGCCGCGATGCCCGCGCTGTCAATCTTATGATAGGCTCTCAAGTCCTCCGGCGCGCCGATAGGCGACCATTTGTCCGGAATTCCCAACCGCAAGAACGCCGCCGCCTTGCCGTAGTCCGCAATGACCTCCGCAACCGCGCTGCCTAAGCCGCCTATAATCGTATGGTCTTCAACCGTTATAATGCGGTGCGTTTCGTCAATTGCTTTATGAATAGCCTCCGTGTCGATAGGTTTAATCGTATGCATATTCAACACGCGTGCGTTAATGCCTTGCTCCGCCTTTAATATAGATGCCGCTTGGATTGCCTCGTATACGCACGAACCGCAAGCGATTATCGTTAAGTCGTTGCCTTCCGCCATTGTTACGGCTTTGCCGACTTGGAACCCGTAGTCCGGATTACGGTATACCGTATTATCGAAACCTCTGTTAATCCTTATATAGAACGGCCCGGGAGTTGCCGCCGCTGCTTTAACCGCGTTTGCCGTTTCAAGTCCGTCAGCAGGGCAGATAAGGGTCATATTTACGAGCGTTCTGATAACTCCCAAGTCCTCGATTGCATGGTGGGTTGAACCTGCAGGCCCGTACGACGTACCGCCGTGGGTTGCTATCAATTTAACGTCAACGTTTTGATAGCAAACGTCGGTGTGAACTTGGTCTAAGCACCTCAATGACATAAACACCGAGAAGCACGACGCGAATGCGACCATACCCGCGCGCGCTAAGCCAGCCGCGATGCCTACCATGTTCTGCTCGGCGATTCCTACGTTATAAAACCTCTCGGGGAACTTCTTAAAGAAGTCGCCCATTTTGGTTGAGCTTTGCAAGTCCGGCGAAAGACATACGATTCTGCTATCTTTCTCGCCGAGTTCCGCAATCGTTCTGCCGAAGATTTCGGCTGTCGCGAGTTTTGTTGATTCTGCTGCTGTTATTTCTACTGCCATGTTATTTTGCCTCCTCTACGTACCAGTCCTTTTTGGTAATGGTCTTAATTCCCGCAAGGTCTTCGACCTCGACGGTGTCTTTCTTGAACGATTTTGCAACGTCCAAACGCGCTTTTGCGACCTTTGCTAAATCCTCTCTTGCTATAACGCACTTTTCCGGGGGGTACATACCGTAGTGGTGCAGGTAATTGTCCTCCGCGAACGCGACGCCGTATCCCTTTAAGGTGTTTGCGATAATCGCATAGGGCTTGCCCGCCTTGTCGGCTTTTGCCGTTTCGATTGCGTTAATAAGTTGCGGGAAGTTATGACCGTCAACCTCGATGACTTCATAACCGAACGCACGCCATTTGTCGGCAAACGGCTCTAATTTCATAACCTTTTCGGTCGGGCCGTCAATCATACATTTGTTACGGTCTACGATAGTAATATAGTTCTCCGCGCCTCTGCCGTAGAAGTTCGCGCCCGCCATTGCGGCTTCCCAAACGGAACCCTCGTCGCACTCGCCGTCGCCTAAGATAACGTAGCTCTTGTAGCTTCTGCCTTGAACTCTGCCGGCTAACGCCATGCCTAAGGCAAGCGAACTGCCGTGCCCGAGCGAGCCGGTTGACGCGTCGATACCTTTTACTTTATTGCTGTCCAAATGGACGCCTAACTTCGAACCTGTGAGGTTGAAAGTCTTCAAATCCTCGCGGGGAATTGAGCCGAGCACCGAGAATAACGAGGCAAGCATAATGCCCGCGTGACCCTTGGAAACTACGATTCTGTCCCTATCGGGGTCATCGTACTTCTTGAAGTCGAAGTTAGCGGACTTAAAGTAAAGCGCCGCCAAAATATCAGCCACCGAGGAGGAGCCTCCCCAATGCCCGCCGTGACCCCATTGTGTGGTTTGCATGCACAAATCGCGCAGCTCCGCCACCTTAGTTTCGAGGTCAATCCACTCTTGCTTGGTTAATACCGACATAGTTATTTTTTCGTTCCAAACGCCCCAAAGAAAAATAGGGGAGTTCTCACCATATTGTACATTCCGCCCCCTGCCCGTTCAATAGCGACTTTGAATATGCAACGCTTCCGGGGATAGGAAATGCTTTTCAATAAGAAGCAATCTCCCCTCCCGAAATTACACCGCGATTGCGCACACGGAAAATTTGCGTATTGTATTAAAGCGCGTGTGCGTATTAAAATATCAATGTATCGTGAACAAGGTATGCTTTTGTATGCTATGCTTCGCGCTACAACGGTAATATGGCAATTTATAAGGGCACCGACTATATCTATACGCTTCCGAAAGAAAGCGGATACTTTACTCCGTCTTATCACGTCGAGGTGAGAAGAAGCGGCGTTTTCCTCGCGGATAAAACAAAAAAGGCTACCTCCGCTAAAAAGAAAGAGCGACTCGTTAACAGGGATATCTTCGTTAAATCGCTCGGAAGCATTCGGGAATCGCTGAACCAAACGTACGCTGCGGGCATATCCTTCGGCGGCGTTAAGTTCTACAACGACGGCGTTGAATACGATTTAAGCGTACGGGTCGGCGGCAAAAGCTTGGCGACGCAGTTTATCAACTCGGTCAATACGACGTTTACACAAAACTCCACGGTCAGCGATTTTGCAAAAAAGGCAAAGGTTTCAACCCAAACGGTGACCTCTGCGGGCATTCCGCTCGAGTACAACAACGTCGATGCCTATAACAGCGCGAAGCCGCACTTTTTCACCGCGGTTCTCCGTTCGGTACGCGGACTTACGCTTTTCCCCAACGATGCGGCAAGGAACTATTTTGTTTACGAGCTTCTCTTCGGCAAAAACGCCGAATCGGACAAGGTTCCGGTCAGCGTTGAGGCTTACGCGCTTGCGGACGCGTCAATTTACTTCATTTTCTCCACGTTTGACGCCACAAAAAATTCGATTTTTACAAGATTACGCGGTTTTTCGGAGCTCTATGCCCGCTATTACAACTCGGCTTTCCGCAGCAACAACCAAAATCTTGAGCTTAACCCCGTAAACGACGTTTTCCGCGACCGTTTCGTTATCAAAGAAATTTCGGCAAAGGACATTTTCCTGCGTATGTCTTATGTGCATGACAAGCCCGTCAGCGACGGCTTGTCAGGATACTACGATTACGACGAGTTCTCATCTTACGAATCGTTAAACGGCATCGCGGACGGCATTTTACGTCCGCAATCGCAAGAAGCGCAGGACGCGGCAATCGCGCAATATCAAGGTTTTTCGGAGGCTATACGCCGTTCGTATCCCACACCGCAGGCATGGGCTAACGGTTTCTACTCTAAAGGTCGCGAGCGCAACAAGTGGTGGAACGCCAAAAACGACAAGGTTTTCGGCGAAAGATGGTACACTAACCACCGCTACGATTACTTCAAATTTAACCGTCAGTTAGAGGAAGCGTTAATCGGTCTCGGCGTTAACCCCGAATACAACGCAATCGAACTTCAGGGCGACACTATCCGCGACCTTGTTATTTCGCTAAACCGCAACGCGGGCTTCACGTGGGAATACATCTGCAAACGCTTGCTCCAAAAGGGCAAGGGCAAGGAGTTCGACCGCAGCGCATTGCTTGCCTCGGTCATTACAAAGCTCGTTATCGAAACCGAAAACACCTACGACAACACTTTGTACGGCTTCGGTTTAAGCTCGCAGACGTTAGGTATGGACATCCTCCTTGAGGTTTTCTGGCGCATCAATATGGACAAGGGCTGGTCGTTCGAGTACATCTCGCGCCTTATGGGTTTCCAATTCCCCGATACCACCCTTATCGCGTCGCTAATCCGCGCGTTGCAGGCTAAAAATCCCGAAACCACAACCGCTCACGCGCTTGCACTCCTTTCGGTAACCGACGAGCCGGGCTTGCCCCTCGCTTGGGAAGCAATCTCAAAGCTTAACCCTCAAAGCTAAATAATGCTTGCAAAGCGTATTATCCCTTGCCTCGACGTCAAAGACGGTCGGGTTGTAAAGGGTACAAATTTCATAAACATCTTAGACGCCGGCGACCCCGTTGAGTGCGCAAAGGCATACAACGCTCAGGGTGCGGACGAGGTTGTTTTCTTGGACATCACCGCCTCTCACGAAAAACGCAAAACTATTTGCAACATCGTTTCTCGCACCGCCGAGGAGGTGTTTATCCCCTTAACCGTCGGCGGCGGCATCGCCACCGTTGCCGATATGAAAGCCGTTTTAAGGAGCGGCGCGGATAAAATAAGCGTCAATTCCGCCGCAATCAAAGACCCCTCTATAATAAGGAACGGCGCGGACGCTTTCGGCAGTCAATGTATCGTTCTCGCATGCGACGTCAAACGCTCCGGCGACCGCTACACGGTTTACGTCAACGGCGGCAGAATCGACACCGGTTTGGACGCTCTCACTTGGATCCGCACCGCCGCAAAACTCGGCGCGGGCGAAATTCTTTTAACTTCAATGGACGCCGACGGCACCAAAAACGGCTACGATAACTTCATCACCAAAACCGTCGCCGAGTATGTGAACGTCCCCATAATCGCTTCCGGCGGCGCGGGCAAGCTCCAAGATTTCTACGACGTTCTTACCGTAGGCGCCGCCGATGCCGCCCTCGCCGCCTCGCTTTTCCACTATGGCACTTACACCGTCCGCCAAGTCAAAGATTTCCTCTCCGCGAACAACGTTCCCGTTCGCCTTTGAAATATTTTTTTTAATGTGGATTCTTTCGGGGAGGGGGAACGCTTTTTTAGAAAAGCGATTCCCCTCCCCGAACCCCTCCCCTTTGAAAAACTGTTTCGGGGGAATGTTTTTTGGAGTGGGGAACACAATATGAAAGGGAGAGGGATGCTAAGGGGGAGGACAGGATGTCCTCTCCCCTTGCTTTAATAGTGAGCGCGCGCCCGAAGGGCATGCAACGCGAAGCGTGCCGCGAGAACA
>JAISKW010000040.1 GCA_031260775.1 Christensenellaceae bacterium | reverse complement strand
TCTACTCAATATATGCAGTTGTTAAGGTTCTCCCGATACTTCGGATTATGGAGTGTTCGGACTTTCGTCCGCCCTCTCCGTCTTGCCCGCTCTCCGTTTTCGCGAATCGCAAGCATATTTGCAAAGGCTTGATTATTATATTCTCATTCGTTTTATCGTCAAATTCCGTCAATACCCACAAAAAACCGCAACACATTCTTGAAATCCGCACCGAAATGGTAGTCCGGAGTGGACTCGAACCACCGACCCCCACCTTATCAGGGTGGTGCTCTAACCAGCTGAGCTACCGGACTATTTTCGTTGCCGCGCAATTAACGCGCGCATTTAAGATTGTATTACGGATTGCGTTTCAACGCAAATTTCAAAAATCAGCGAAAGATGGCAATTATGCTGTCATTCTGCGCGAAGTCGAAGAATCGTATTACACGCCGATTATCCGCATAATTAAAAATACGGAGAAGCTTTCTTTAATCTATTCTTTAATCTATTCTTGAATCTCTTCGGTAGGTTTAGCCGGCACGAGTCCCGATTTGATAAAGTCGTCCTCGAAGAACTTTGTATAGTTTGTAAAGAACAACACTATTACCCCTACTATAAGCGGCGCGGTTTCGAAAAGACCCATTTGCTTATAAATCGCCAAAAACACCACGTCCGTCAGCATCAGCGCGAAGAATATCGCGACCAAGACAAGCATTTTCTTGCTTTTCTTGACCACGGTGAGCAACGCCAACGCCATCGATAAGAACGTCAACCCGGCGAATATTGCGGCGCTTATTACGTGAAACGTATACGGAATCGGCTCATCCGACATATTCGAAAACGTTGCAATTAAGCAAAGCATTCCGACAAGCAGGCATATTCTTGCGAGCTTCTTTTTGTATCCTATCCTGTCGTACATACGCAGGATATTGAGAGTCAGCGCGATGCCCGTTACAAAGCTCCAAATAATGAAAAGCGGTATGTTTAGCCGCCCCATTGCGCTTAATGAATACTGCAACGGATTGTAGATATCCAAGTAGAACATATCGTAAGTAAGCGCGACAATCAGCGTGAAAATACACGTAATTTCATGTCTGCAGAACCGTACGAACGCGTCTTTTGCCTTTAATAAATTTTCTTTCATTTTTAATTACGCCGTTTCGGGCGTTAATTCCGAGTTAGAGAACAAGATTTTCGACGATAAATGCGGCGGCTTTTTCGATATTGAGGGAATTAAACTCTTTTTGATATGCGTTTTCGGCGTCGATTTTTGCGGTCTTTTCGATTTCCGAAACTGCCGCCGCTGCCGCCGCGGCGGAGTCAGCCGCGGTTTTTGCGGCGGCGGCGTTTGCGGCGGCTACGATTTCAACCGCCGATTTTTCGGCGGCGGAAACGGCAAGCTTTGCGTTCTCCTTTGCTTCTGCTATCGCCTCCTCGGCGGCGGCTTCCGCTTTTACGATTTCATCTACAATTTCTTTAATCATTATTAAATCTACCAATCGTTGCGGATAATCGGACATACGAGCAAATCGGGCGATTTCGCAATTTCGTCGAACAGCACCGGCGCGGAGGTTAACGTATACTCGCAGTCGATAAAGTTAGACAAGTCCACGACCTTTTGTACTAAGAAATTAAGCGCGGGTTCGAAGTCGTTTGCGCCGAGCATTATCCCCGTGATTTTGACGTTCTTTTTTGCAATAAGCGATATATCCGTTTCAAGCGGGAACAATTCCTGCGTTGTGGCGACGATATACGCATTTCCGTTATCCTTCAGCAAGCTCAATAATCTATGCGGAGTCGTGTTGATATCGCAAAACAGCAGCGTTTTATCTGCCAAGCGACCGCCCGAGACGTTCGCAACCGACGTCAGAACCTCCTCCTCTCTTTCGTTTATGATATTGCGGATTCCGCACTTCTCGGCAACGTTGATATGCGCGACGTCGCCGGTAATGTATATCGGTATACCCTGAAAGTACTTTACGAGTTGCGCGGTGATATTCGCAATTACCGAGCCGCCGAGGATTGCCACGTACTCGCCTTTTTTAATGTTCATTTGCGAAACGGTTTTCAACGCGATTGACAGATAGTCGCAGAAAATAGCTTCGTCGTCGGTAACCGACGCTTGCGGGTACGGCACGACCTTGTCGGGCGGCAGAATTGCGAAATCACACAAGTTGCCTTCGACGGCTACGTTGCCGTTTTCGTTTATCGAGTAGGGGTTTATTATGACCTTATCGCCTATTTTGAGTGAATACTCGGGGTAGTCACGGCTCACAAGCCCGATTGCGGGAGCGCAGGGTTTATACGGGAACTGCGTAGATACCTTGCCCGTGAAAACGTTATAATCGCTTACGGTCGGCAAGCATGCGGCAATTCTTACCTTTATTCCGGTCGTTTCGTCCGGGTGTGATTCGGTTTCGGTCATTTTGCGATTTGCCGTAATTAAGTATGATTTCATAAGTTTGCCTGACTCCCCCTAAGGCGGAACAACCTAATTTTAATACACTCTTTGTTTTCGTTCAATGGAATATACTATTACGAATTGCGTCGGAGCGGACGGTTGCGTTGTCATTCCGAGCGGAGTCGCAGAAGCCGTACGTTATAAGGATTGGACGCTGCGATTTCGCGCAAGGTGACAAAATTACACGCCGTTTACTCACTCCTTATTCTTATTAATTTCGGGGATTTTGCAAAAATTATATATCGTTATAATATATGCGCGGCATAATCATTGTAACGGATGATTATGTTATTGTAGCGGTTCAAAACGGGACTGCGCAAATTATACAAAAAATATGGGAAACTACATTAAATGCCCTCGTTGCGACTTAAACTACATTCACCCGGAGGACGGATATTGTCCTATTTGTAAGCAGGAAATTGCAGGCAATCTCCTGTCGATGCTCGTTGAAAACGAGGTTGCCGACGATGCGGAGCTCTGCCCCCGTTGCGGTCAAAATTACCTTGAGGAGGGTCAACGCTACTGCGAAACTTGCCAGCAAGAGCTTGCCGCGCTTGAAGAGATTGTCGCGCCCGAGCCGCTTGAACCCTCCGTTGAAGGCAAACCCGAGGAGGTTGTACTCGATGCGGACGATATTGACGACGAGTCCTTAGAAGACGATTCCGACGAGCTGCCTCCCGGCACCGACACCATTGTTGACGCCGAGGACGCCGAGCTTGCCGAGATTGAGGACTTGGACGCCGGCGATGACGGCGATTTGCCCCCGGACGACGAGTAAAACGAGCATAGCTGTCTTTCTTTTCGGTGAAACGGGCTTTGCCCGTAAAGTTATATCCGCATTTTGTTATGCGGATATAGTTGAGGAAAATTAGCGTTCCTTAATTTTCCTCTTCGTTAAATGCCGACTTTCTCTTTTTATATTATAATAGTTATACTATTAATAACTATATACCTATGAAAAGGTTTCTATTTACATTTATTATTATCTGTTTTTCGGCGGCTCTTGTTTTAACGGGTTGCAAAAATACCGAAAATGACACTCCCCCGGATGAGGAAGAAACAATTCTTCCGTTGCCCTCAATCGAGCTCCCCGACGATTTGCCCTCCTATTCCTTGGGCTTTACGTGGTCGGGCTATGACGGCTTTAACCCCTACTATCCTACGGTAATTCTTTTTAACGGCTTGAGCGAAAGCGTCGCTGCAGAGGGTTTCAGCTTCCCTGCAGAGGCTTACTATTACGACTCCGCAACGAATATCGGCACGGTTGAGCCTGCCTCTAAGCTCTTGACAAGCGCGGCGGCGCGCAACTTCGGCGAGATGTGGAACAGCAAGACAGTCAACCTCGGAATCTTCCACTACGAAGCGTTTTCGGTTGATGCCTCCCACGGGCAATTAACCGATAAAATATTCAACGCCGACGCTATGACTTATGTCAATAAAGACGGCGTTACGGTATCCGAAAACCTGCCTTCGTTTACCCTTACCGACGCTTTCGTTTACGCGTGGTCAAAGGTTATCGAGAAAGAACCTATCAGAGAATTGGTCGAAAACAGACCCTTCGAGCTGCGCTTTATCGGTAGCGGTGCAGGCGCAACCCTCGCGCTTGCGGCGGCGGACAAGGTTAATTACTACGCATCGAAAGGCGTAATTCCCGAGATTTCTACCGTCAACAGAATCACTTTAACCAACCCTTATTTCCCCGCGGACGAAAAAACCGTCACCGATATTTACGGTAATACCTCGAACAGCGTTTTGGAATTTGCATACAATACTGCGAACCGCTTATCCGCAAAAACCACGGCGTTCGAGCTTGTGGAAAGCGATATGGAGTTTTTCAAGAACCGCTACGGCACCGCCTACGCTCCCTACATCGAGGTTCCTGCCCAAACGTTAGACGGTGAGCCGACTTACGAATTGGACTTAACCGAGGGCGACGGCAAGCTCTACAAGGCGTTAACCGACCTCACGGCGTACGTAAAAATTAAGGAAACGTTTTCCGCGCTCTACCCCGAAAACTACAAGGCGCTTGACCGCGTGAGCCGTGATTGGTATTTGTACACCGTCAACGGAAGCGAAAACACGACCTCCACTCAGATAACCGGGTACGGCGGTACGAGCGCGATTTTGGACGGTTTGAGCTTCGGAACAAGCGCGTACGCTTACAGCACGGGGCGTTTTGCGCCGACGGCTTGGGCGACGACTCCGTACGTTGCGGCTCTCAAAGGCGTCTGTTTTGAGACCCTTACCGCACGTTTGAACACAATTACAAGCAAGTACGATATTGTTGAGGAGTACGTTGCCAACTACTTTAAGGCGGACATTAATTTAGGCAGGGTTGAGTATATATCGGGCATAACCGTAGGCGGATTTGTCTTTCAAGACGATGCGAAAAACAAGCGGCTTAACTATTTGCCCTCCGCGCGCCACGAGGGCGTTGAGGTGCGTATTATTGACGGAGAGGACAGAGTCACCGTTATCGATACCGTTTACACCGACAGCCGCGGATATTGGAGTTACACCTTTGCCGGCAGCGCAACCGAAAGCATAAATTATTTAATAAAGGTGGTAATACCGCGCTATTACGACGGTGAGACGAGCGCGTCTTCGGCGGATTACAACGAGTACACAAGCAATATGATGACTCTTTTCGACTCGGACGGGCTGTATTCTTACACCGTGCCGACCGGCTCAACCGAGTACTCTATGCTGATTTTGCGCAATTGCGCGGTGTTAAAACGATAATGTTCTACGGGGTATTTGCAAACTTAACAAAAGATAAAAATGCCGAGTTCTCAAGCGGCGTCGTATCTTTAATTAAAAAACTCGGACAGGACGCCGAGGTTTTTACCGAGGTTTCCGCCATTTCGGAAAAACGCTACGGTGCGGTAATCCCGATTGGCGGCGACGGCACGGTATTGTCGGTCGCAACGGTGTGTGTAAAGTGCAAAATTCCGCTTTTCCCGATTAATTTGGGAACGCTCGGGTACTTGGCTTCGGCGGAGCGGGGTAATTACGAAGCCGCCGTCACCGCGCTTGTCAAAGGCGAGGTCGTAAAAGACGGGCGGTGTTATTTGCATATCGAGCAAAACGGCGAGGACAACGCTGCGCTGAATGAGGTAGTTGTCGGGCGCGGACAGCCGTCAAAGCTGCTTAAAACGCGCG
>JAISKW010000181.1 GCA_031260775.1 Christensenellaceae bacterium | reverse complement strand
ACAAAATGGAAAAATTTTTGATAAAATTAAAAGGTATTTGGAAAATGTTCATCGGACTTTTCAAAAAAAGCGATTCAACGGACGGCTCGAACGTACTCGATTACATAAACGCGCTTCCGTCACCCCTTGACCCTATAACCGAGGGGGCTATGCTCGAACGCTCGCAAAACGGCGATTTGGACGCCCGAAACACGCTGATTGAGCACAATTTACGCCTTGTTGTGTACATCGCAAAGCGTTTCGATAACACGGGAACGGACATCGAAGAGCTTGTTTCAATCGGCACTTTGGGGCTTATGAAAGCGGTAAAATCCTTTTCCACCGACAAAAACATCAAGCTTGCGACTTATGCAAGCCGTTGCATCGAAAACGAAATCCTTATGTTTTTGCGCAAAACCGTGCGCTTAAAGAGCGAAATAAGCTTCGATGAGCCTATCAACACCGATTGGGAGGGCAACAAGTTGCTGCTTTCCGACATCGTAGGCACCGACCCCGACAAAATTTTTACCGACAGCGAGGACAAGGAGGAGCGTGAAATCTTACGCGAACTGTTTTCGCAATTCAGCGAGCGCGACAAAATGATTATCTGTATGCGTTACGGCTTGTACGGCTATGAGGAGCGCACGCAAAAAGAAATTGCCGATTTATTAAGCATTTCGCAGTCGTACATAAGCCGTCTTGAAAAGAAAATAATAGATAAATTAAAGGAAGAATTGTCCGCAAGGTTAGGGGAATAACCCTATCGCGGCGCGGCGTAACGGCCGAAAAGGTTATTCCTTGCCGGCTTTCTTTTCTTCTTCCTCTTTGCGCTGGTAGTAGTTTTTGTAGCCGACCTTTTGATTGTCGCCGCTATCCCACTTTTTGCCGCCGACGGCAAGCACCGAAAGGACTAAAGCAAGTGCGAGAGCTATGCAGATAATCGGGATAATTACCGTATCCGAAATTGCAAATATACTGATTATCAGGAAAGCGGCAATTAACAGTAATCCCACGCCGATAACGATAGCCGTCTTTTTTGCAAGCCCGAAGGTCTTTTTGAAGAGCCCCGCAAGAACGAACAGCAACCCCCATAACGCCGCTACGCCGAAACCAACCCACGAGGGATTGAAGTCCTTAATTACGCCCACCGCAGGTATTGCGAGTAGCCAAATAACGGCCGCCGCGAGGAGCGACAACGGAAACAATATTTTGAAAATTAGATTCTTGCTCATAATATTAAAACAGCATCGCTGTAACTATATTATATACGACATAATAAATATTTGTTAGTCTATTCGTTAAGGAGCCGCATACGGGCGGCGGCACGGCTTATTGTAGCCGCCGAAATTTTGCGCTCGCTCCGTGTGGTTAACGGGTCGTTGAACTTTACGGTATGCTCGTCTAACGCCTTTTTTACACGCTCATAAGACAAGTCCTCCTTGCGCTCCGCCGTTTGGCATAGGATAAACAACCCCTCTTGGCGAACGTCGGCAAAGCCCTCGCCGCAAACGAGTTTTTCGGTTTTTCCGTCCTCCTTTACTATGCGGATTATGCCCGGAATCAGCCCCATAACAAGCGGAATATGTCCGTACATTATGCCGACCTCGCCCTGCGAGGTTTCGAGCGTAACGCTCAGACACTCGCCTTTTTCAAGCGTTTTTTCGGGCGTTAAAATTTCGTAATAAAGCAAACTCATTATGTATAATTAAACGTGGAAAAACCGTTTAATCTCCTCCTTTATTTTAGGCGAAATCAAAATAAAGGAAAGTATTATCACCGCCGCCCCGTAGCTTGCGGCGAAAATCGCAAGAATATGCGAGGGCGTCATTCCTTCGTACGCAAGCCCCTCAATCGAAATTAAAAGCGGAATAAACGCCAAAATTGCCGCCGTAAACAGGCTCACTATATGCACGCGGCGGCGGCGGTAATCGGACAAAATGCAAATCCCTTCGGCCGTCAACGACGCTATGAATATCACGGGTAAAACAAAGTCGTAAACAACCGACGGCTTCTCGATTCCTCGCGAAATTAAAAGCGCAACACCGGTTAAAACTACCGCTTGCCACAATATTTTTTGCGAAACCCTCCCCGATGATTTAATGGTCCCGCGTATTAAAAAGTAAAAGTACAACGCGACCGAAAGGGCAATCAATGAGTATATGCCGCGTTTCGTCAATACGAATTCAACCGAAAATGCGGCAATGAGCGCAATTATTACCGCCGCAAAATAAATTTTATCAAATAAATTGCCCGAAAACGGCGCGAGTTTTTCGCGCTTTGCGAACGCTTGCGGCAACGCAAAATACTGCGCGTCTTTCAGCTCTAACGCCGCGCCGCACAAAGGGCATAAGGTATTGCGCGAGGCAATACGCACTCCGCAATGCTCACAAATTATTGAGTTTCCGTCGTTTTTTACCAAATTTCTATTCAACTGCCCGAAAGCACACCGCTTATCGTAAAGCTAAGCCCCACCAGCATTATTATAACGCTTACGGCGGAAAACATTAACTTGCTCTTTTTGCTCCACACTGTGTAGCGCGACAAAATAAACGCATTTATGAGGTAAACAAACGAGAAAACTCCCAATCCGTTTATGCTTTTCAAGGGATTAGGCAGCGACGCAATCCCCATATTGAACGATATAAAAACGTCGGTAACAACCTGCGTCAAGGCAAGAATGCCGCCTGTCTGCGGAAAGAGCAGCGTGAACAATACCGTCACGGCGGACACGGAAAACAGCACCGACGCAAGCGGCACGGCTATAATATTTGCTATTATAAAATAGACGGGGAACGTGCCAAACACCTCCGCCATCACGCAAACCGACAAGGAATTCGCCGAAAGCGAGAGTGCCGCGCTGTCGGTAACGAGGTTTAACGGTTTACTTTTACGCTCTTTAACGCTCAACCCTTTCGAAAACGAAGTGTAGAATAATGCGATGCCTAAAACCGCCAAAACCGAAAGCGACAACCCCAAACTGTACAATGCGAACGGGCAAAATGTGAGGATTGCAATAACCGCGAACGAAAGCGTGCTTAGCGGGTCAGACTTTCGTTTCAGCATAAACGCAAGAAGCGAAACGGCGAGCATAATCGCCGCCCGAATCAGCGAAAACGGGTAGAACGCAACGAATACGTAAAACACAATCAACGGAATTAGGATACAATACCTAACGATTGCGTTCACCTTAAGCCGTTTTAACAAAAAGAACAGCCCTGCCGCAAGAAACGACACGTGCAGTCCCGACAGCGCGAAAATATGGTATACTCCGGCGGCGATTGCGTTATCCTTATCCTCATAATAAATGCCGTTTTTGTCGCCGATTGTCAAGGCGACTACGACGCCTGCCTCGCGTTCGGGCATTTTTTCATATATTAATTTCCGAACCGTATCGCGCCAACGCTCGTTGACCTTTAATTTAACTTTGTCGATAACGTCTATTTGCAGCCACTGCTTATTATCTATTTCGGCAAGCGTATATCCGCCGCTGTCTTGGTAAAATGAAAACAACTCAAACTCCGGAGAATCGGGTGTCAACTTAATATTATCGTCAATGTAAATTCTATCGCCGGCACTGTAAACGGAATAACCCTTGTGAAGCCGCAGCTTTACATTGCCCTTTATATCGTTCTCGCCGTTCACGGTGACGTCGCGAAGCATATAAGACGTCGTACCGCCTTGCTCGGGCGAAACGTCGTAAATTATGCCGGTAATTTTCCGCGGCTCAACGTATTCCGCTTTTGCATAGTTTACCCTGTAAGAAATTACGATTGCGCAAATTCCCACGGTAAATGCGACAGCGGCGGTAATAATCAGCCGTTTGTCCTTTGCGGAGCTGATGAAAAATATTACGGTAAGGGCGAGAAGAAGCGACGCCGTCAAAACCGCCGCGCCGCTTGCGCTTTTTAATATTATTCCGCCGATGCCTATTCCTATTGCCTCGAAAATTGCGGCAATGAACAACGGACGGAAGTTGAATTGCGGAGCTTTCTTTAACAACTTGTTAATTTAAGGCAATTTGCTTTGAATCCAATGCGCTATCGGCAAATACTTGTTGCATATACACCGTTCCGTCTTCAGTAAGAGTTGTTACCAATCCGCCGTGGATACTCCTGTTTGCGATGCCCTTATATGAAAAATAATCGGAGGTTTGCGTATATCCGATATACATATCCTCGTACTTGGCGATAAAACTGTTGATATGGTCGTGCCCGACGGTCGCGGATAAAACCTTAATTTCCTTAAACACCTTGTAGGTGTTGTCGTCTAAGTCGTGCAAGGGCGAGTAGGAATCCTCCTCCCTGACGCCTATCAAAATCCGTGCATCGTCCGCCGCTATTTCGTCGAATTCGGTAAACGGAATATGCAAATATGCGAGTGCGCCGTCCTTTATGTTGCCCTTGGCGTATTGCGCCTTGAAAAAGTCTAATTGGTCTTGGTGCACACAATCGTAAAAGTCAACCAATCCTTTCTCGTGCACTACCGCTTCGATAGGGGTCACATAGTCGTTGCTGTCAACAACTAACACCGATTGACGGATTGCGCCGTCCGTGCCTTTAACATTTATAACTTGGTTTGCCGTGCCGTATACGCTGCCCTTTTTGAAAAGGCAGTACGGGCTGTCGGCGAATTCTTCTTGAATTTTATCGGACAAGCCTTGCCTGTCGTATACCGCGCCGAAGATAGTTTCGGAGTCGTGATTGCCGAAAGTGAGCGTCCAATAAACCTCTAAATTGTCTAACAAATTACCCACTTGTTCAAT
>JAISKW010000112.1 GCA_031260775.1 Christensenellaceae bacterium | reverse complement strand
AAACTGATTTTTGAACGGCGAAGGATAGCAAGTTCTTTTTCTTTCTTTTTGGTAATGTCGTCGCCGTCCAAAAGGACTTGCCCGGATGTGGGACGGTCGATGCCGCCGAGGATTGAAAGAAAGGTGGATTTCCCCGAGCCGCTCGCGCCGGTAATGGAGATGAACTCGCCGCGCTCCGCCGAGAAGTTAACGCCGTTAAGAACACTGACGCCGTTGTACTCCTTTTTGATGTCTTTTGCTTCGATAATCACTATACGGTGCGGTTTTTGCCGATTACAATCGGGTATGTAGTGAACCCGCTGAACTTGCGGTCGTCGCGGACGGTAACGCCCTTGTCGGTGATAACGAAGTTAAGCTCGGCGTTCGTGCCGATTTCGGTGTCCTCCATAATGATGCAGTCGCGCACAACCGCGCCTTTGTTGATTTTTACGTTACGGAAAAGAATGGAGTTCTCAACCGTGCCGTGAATTTCGCACCCGTCGGCAATAAGGCAGTTTTTCGCTTTGCTGTCCTCGCCGTAAACGGTGGGAGTGCTGTCCTTAACCTTTGTGTATATCTTTTTGTCTTGTCCGAACAGGGCTTTGCGGCTGTTGTAGTCAAGAAGCTTCATACTTTCGTCGTAGTAGGTGTTGATGTCTTCAACAACCGAAACATAGGAATCCAACTCGCACGCGTAAACCGTGCCGGTTTTGACCTCATCGAAGAGTATGTCCTTTTCGAAGTCAACGTAACCCTTGCGGTGTGCGTTTTCGACGAGGTCAAGAATGTATTCTTTGCCCGTGATGCACATATTGAGGCTCAATAACTTTTCGTCCTGCGAGTCTTGCGCATAGGAAAGCTCGGTGACTTTGCCCGAGTCGTCCTTGACGAGTTCGAGGCGTTTTGAGGAAGCGGCTTTGCCTTTTTTGCAAACGAGAGTGATGCCCGCGCCGTTTTTGATGTGTTCTTCAAGAATGGCTTGATAGTCGATGTTCGCCGCAACGTTGCAGTTCGCGATTATTATATAGTCCTCCGAGGCGGGGCGGATATAGTCGCCGAGCGCGCTAAGGGCCTCAATTTTGCCTTTGAAAACGTCGCGCGCGGTGTTTAGAACATAGGGAGGGAACACCGCAATTCCGGAGTTTTTGCGGTTCAAATCCCAATCGCGCCCCTGACGGATGTGGTCCATAAGCGACGAATAGTTGCTTTTTGTGACGATTCCCACGCGCGTAACGCCGCTGTTTACGAGGTTAGACAGCGCGAAGTCTATCAACCTGTACCTGCCGCCGAACGGCAAACTCGCCGTGGTACGGTGAAAGGTGAGGTCGTTAAATTTTCCCTCGTCCCCTTCCGCGAAAAGAACGCTCATCATTTTTTGGTTCATATTTATTTGTAATGCCGTTAATGGCACAAATTTATTTCGATTGTACTACTCTCCTAAATTATATTTTTAATATCCGTTTTTTAATATCCTTATAACAAAAGTTTGTACTGCCTCTCCTAATCTGTAAGTTGGGGGTGTAACACACCCCCAACGCAGTTCTCAGGTTCGCTTCGCTCGCCATTCGAACCCCCCGATTCGTCGTTTACCGCTACGCGTTAAACTCCTTATATATAGCTTTTAGCGCGTTTTTATAATCGTTATCTTTAACGCCGACAATAATGTTAAGCTCCGACGACCCTTGGTCAAGCATACGGATGTTAATTCCGCTCTTGTACAGTGCCGTGCAAGTCCTTGCGGCGATACCCGGCGTTTCAACCATTCCGTGACCCACAACCGCTATGAGCGAAAGGTTACGGAACAATTTGATTTTGTCCGGCTCGGTACGGTCGTAAATGCCGTCAATGAGTCTGTCGATAATTTCGTCGGAAACGTCGCCCGAAATTATAACGCTCATCGTATCTATACCCGTGGGCAGATGCTCGAAGGAGATGCGGTTTTCGTCCAAAACCTCCAAAATGCGCTTGCCGAAGCCTATTTCGCTGTTCATCATCGATTTCGCAATGAAAATCGTCGTGAAATTCGTTTTGCCCGCTATCCCGGTAATAGGTCCGCGGCTGTACTCGGCAAGGTGCGCTCTGACCTCGTGAGTGGGGAGTATGAGCGTGCCTTTCTTTTCGGGCGCGAAGGTGTTTTTAATGTTGATGGGAATATCCGCCTTCAAAACGGGTAAAACCGAATCGGGATGAAGCACATTCGCGCCCATATACGCCAGCTCGCGAAGCTCGGCGTACGAAAGCACGTCCATAATTCTCGGGTTATCCACAATACGCGGGTCGGCGGTCATAAAGCCGTCAACGTCGGTAAAGTTTTCGTACAGCGTGCTGCCCGTGCCGCGCGCGACAATGCTGCCCGTTACGTCGCTGCCGCCGCGCGAGAATGTGCGGATTTCGCCCCGAACGTCGTCGCCGTAAAAACCCGGGATTACCGTCTGCGGCGGAATGTGCGAGACGAGTTCATAAGTGCGTTCCGAATCGAGATTCCCCTTCCTATCGAACTTAATTATACACGAAGCGTCGACGAAATTGAAGCCCGAAAATGCGGCAAACAGCTTTGCCGAGAGGTATTCGCCGCGCGAAGCCGCGTAATCTTTGTTCTTTGTCGGGAGAAGCTTTCGGATAGTAGATAGCTCCGCCGCCATACCCGCGTTAACGCCGAGGTCTTTTTCAAGCTCTAAAAAGCGTTTTTCGATTAAAGCCAAATCGGGGTTGGTTTTGTCGTCGCGTTTTTCGAAGGCAGAATACAAAAGGTCGGTGACCTTAACATCGTCCTTAAACCGCTTACCCGGAGCGGATACGATAACGAACTGCCTGTCGGGTTCGCTGAAAATAATGTCCTTGACCCTCTTGAAGGTCTCCGCGCTCGCCATCGACGTGCCGCCGAATTTACAGGTTCTCATTTTTTATCTATATGCCTTAGATTAAATATCTGCATCTCTATTTATATTAATTATAAAGCATTAAGTTTAATTTATGAATTGTAAACAAACGGAGACGAGGACAATCGCTTGCCGCACTATTCAACCGGCTTTTATTGGCGCGCTCATGTGTGGATTCTGCGACTTCGCGCAGAATGACAATGAAAATTTAATTATCCATTAAAGCAAAAGAAAAAGGGCGCAATTGTTCGCGCACTTTGTGTATTTCCCAAATATCGTTTTTATTTCCTTCCGGAAAACATCCCCCCGAAACAGCTTTTCAAAGGGGAGGGGTTCGGGGAAGGGAGAATGCTTTTCTCGGAAAAGCATTCCCCTCCCCGAAAGGACTCACATTTCAAAACGGCGTTCCCCCTCCCGAAAGGACTTACATCTATAAAACGTCTTGAAGTGCGTCGTAACCTTCTTCGCCGGTGCGAACCTTGATAACGTTTTCGACATCGTAGATGAAAATCTTGCCGTCACCGAAATCGCCGCTATGCAAAACCGACTTAGCGGTATCCACTACGAGCTTTACGGGAACCTTGCAAACAACAATTTCAACTTTGACTTTGGGCAAAAGGTTGATATCAACATGTACGCCGCGGTACATTTTTTGCCCCTTTTGCATTCCGCAACCGAGTACCGAAGTGACCGTCATACCCGTTATTCCAATAGAATTGAAAGCAATTTTGAGCGCGTCAAAGCGTTCGGGACGGGCGAGAATAACCACTTTTGTAAACTTGTTTTTGTCAACGTCCGCATCATCAATATCGTAAGCGTGCGCGCCGCCCTCGTTGTGATACTCAACGGGCACGGAAGCGGAGGTGATGATGGAAATGCCGTCGGAGGACATCGCAGCCGAGGTGAAATCGGCATAAGCGGAGGGCAAACCGTGTTCGGCGGCGTCTAAGCCGAGGATTTGCTCCTCGTCGGAAGCACGGAGTCCGTTGATTTTTTTGATTAACATAAAAATGCCGAAAGAGAGCGCGGCAGTCCACGCGAAAACGACGACTACACCGAGAATTTGAATTCCGAGGAACTTGAACGCTTCGGAGGCGGTTAAATCGGGGTTGTAAATGAAACCGGAAATGATGCCCTTGTCGTAGCTGAATACGCCGACAAGAATTGTGCCGAGCGCGCCGTTAAGGCAATGCACGCCGATTGCGCCGACGGGGTCGTCAATATGTAATTTTTTGTCGATAAATTCGATGCCGAACACGACGACGAACGCCGCAATGATGCCGATAATCGCCGCACCGGCAATTGTAACCGTGGCGCAACCTGCCGTTACCGCAACAAGCCCGGCGAGAGCGGCGTTAAAGGTCATCGAAACGTCGGGCTTTTTGTATCGAACCCATGTGATAATCAATCCGGTTATTGTCGCGAGCGCGGCGGCGATTGTGGTTGTTACAAGAACGTTCGAAACCGCAACGACATCCTCAAGACCGCCCAACGCGTATTGCGACGCGCCGTTAAAGCCGTACCAGCCGAACCAAAGAATGAAGCAGCCGAGCGCGCCGAGCGTGATGCTGTGCCCGGGGATAGCGGTGCTTTCCAACTTTCCCGTTGAGGGATTCTTTTTGTACTTGCCAAGACGAGGCCCTAAGATGATTGCTCCGACAAGGGCGCATACGCCGCCGACAAGGTGAACCGCGGTTGAACCTGCGAAGTCAACGAATCCGATTTGCGAAAGCCAGCCGCCGCCCCAAATCCAGTGCCCCGAAATGGGGTAAATTAAAACGGAAATCGCGAACGAGTAGATGCAATACGCCGAGAATTTTGTCCTCTCCGCCATAGCTCCCGAAACGATTGTCGCCGCCGTCGCGCAGAATACCATGTGGAACATAAGTTTCATCGTATCGACCTCGGTAAAGGGGTTAGTGGGCGTTCCTATGAAACCGCCGTTATCTATGCCATGCATAAGTCCGTAGCCCAAAAGCCAGAAAACGGGAGCCGCAATGCAAAAATCTATGAGGTTTTTCATTAGGATGTTCCCCGCATTTTTCGCACGGGTAAAGCCCGTTTCAACCATAGCAAACCCCGCGTTCATAAAGAACACCAAAGCGATGCCGAAAATTATCAGTAACGCACTGCCCGTGTCGTTTACCGAATCCGAAATACCTAATTGCCAATTTAACATTTTTTCTCCTTTTATTTAACAAAAAAACGCGCGCCGTATTAGGGATAATCCCTTACGGTCACGCGTCTTTGCGTCTTTTTTATTTAATTTTTTCGGGCAAGGCTTGCCCCTACGTTCTTCGAATAAACAGTCGTATTATAATTACACGTTGAACAGCATTGACGAATACACGGGGAACGGCCACAATGCCGCGTCGGTAATTTCCTCAAGCTCGTCGCCGACCGCGCGCAGTTTTGCCATTGCGGGTACGACTTCGGTTTTGAACGCTAAGCCGACCGCCGTGCTGTCGCCTACGTGCTCGGCTTGCTCTAACACCTCGGATAACTCGTTTGTGAGGTTGTAGAACTGCGCTTGCTTTTCGGACAACTTAAACAATAAGCGTCTTTCGAGTCCTATACTTAAGTCGGGGGATACTGCAAGTTTCGCTTTTGCGGTTTTTGCAAGCTTCGAAACATAGTTTTCAACGGCGGGGAGAATGTCCTTATTTGCCATATCAATCATCGTCAACGCCTCGATTGTCAAAATCTTCGCGTACTGCTCGGTGAACACCTCGTAGCGCGATTCGCTCTCCTCGCGGCTCAAAACTCCGTGCTTTTCGAGCACCTCGATGTTCTTTTCTTCGATAAGCTGCGGCAGCGCGTCCATTGTGTTTTTGAGGTTCAAAAGTCCGCGGCGTTCGGCTTCGACCACCCACGAATCGTCGTAGCCGTTGCCGTTGAAAATAATGTTTTTGTGCGCGGTCAATTCGTCCTTAACGAGGGTATGGAGGGTTTCCTTAAACTCTTTTTTCGTCTTAATTTTCTCTAATTTGTCGGCATAGCGCGAAAGCTGCTCGGCAACGATTGTGTTCAAAACAAAGTTGCAGTCGCTTATCGAGAACGCCGAGCCGGGCATACGGAACTCAAACTTATTGCCGGTAAATGCGAACGGAGAGGTGCGGTTACGGTCGGTATTGTCCTTAGGAATTTTAGGGAGAGCCGTAACGCCGAGCGACAGCGGAGGAACCTCGGTTCGGGAGAACTTTGTGCCGCCGGTAATAGAATCTACAACCGCCGTCAGTTCCTCGCCCAAGAAAATCGAAATTATTGCCGGAGGGGCTTCCGACGCGCCCAAGCGGTGGTCGTTGCCCGCGCTTGCAACAGTTGCGCGCAGCAAGCCTTGATATTCGTCAACCGCCGAAATAACCGCGGTCAAAAGCAGTAAGAATTGCGCGTTTTCCTCGGGGGTAGTTCCGGGGTCTAAGAGGTTAACGCCGGTATCGGTTGCAAGCGACCAGTTGTTGTGCTTGCCCGAGCCGTTGATGCCGGCAAACGGCTTTTCGTGCAACAAACACGCCAAACCGTGGCGGCCCGCTACGCGCTTCATCGTTTCCATAACCAATTGGTTTTGGTCGGTTGCGACGTTCGTCGTGCCGTAAATTACCGCAAGCTCGTGCTGCGAGGGCGCGACCTCGTTATGCTTTGTTTTGGCTAAAATGCCGTACTTCCAAAGCTCCTCGTCTAAGTCCTTCATATATGCCGACACGCGCGGCTTGATAACTCCGAAATAATGGTCTTCGAGTTCTTGTCCCTTAGGGGGTTTCGCGCCGAAAAGCGTTCTGCCGCAGGTTACCAAATCCTTACGGGCAAAGAAGTCCTCTTTATTGATAAGGAAATATTCCTGCTCCGGCCCGACGGTTGAGGAAACCTTGCCCGCCGTGCCGCCGAAAAGTTTCAAAATGCGTAACGCTTGCGTATCGATTGCTTGCATAGAACGCAAGAGCGGAGTTTTTTTGTCCAACGCCTCACCCGTATACGAGCAGAAAGCCGTAGGAATACAAAGCGAACCGTCCTTAACGAACGCGTACGATGTGGGGTCCCAAGCGGTATATCCGCGCGCCTCGAAGGTCGCCCTGATGCCGCCTGAGGGGAAGCTTGACGCGTCGGGCTCGCCTTTAATTAACTCTTTGCCCGAAAATTCCAAAATTATTTTGCCGTCGGCGGCGGGGGAAATGAACGAGTCGTGCTTTTCCGCCGTGATACCGGTTAACGGTTGGAAAACGTGCGTAAAGTGCGTTGCGCCCTTGGATGCCGCCCAATCCTTCATTGCGTTTGCAACTATTGTCGCGATGTCAAGGGTTAACTCGCCGCCGGTTTTGATTACTTTAACCAACGCCTTATAGGTGTCTTTAGGAAGTCTTTCGCGCATAACCGCGTCGTTGAAGACCATTTCTCCAAATAATTCAGGTAGTTTTTCCATATTTAATCGGTTTTTTGAAAAACAAAAGGCGTCACTCGCATTCCCGGGATTCCCTCCGCGGTGTAGCAAGCAACGCCTTTGTCGCTCAATAGATATATATTATTTCAATTTGAAAACCGTGTCAACTTGCTCATTCAAAAAAGCGTTCTTTCGGTAGAACACAAAGGGTGCGGATTATTGCGCCCTTTGTGTTCCGTTTTACTTTTTTCTTTTGTTATTAATGGATAATTTAATTTCCTTTGTCATTCTGCGCTCCCGGCTCGGCTTAGTCAATCGCAAAGCCTTTCAAAAGCCCGTCCGCGCCGGTAATAATAACCGAATAATAATTGTCGTTGGTGTAATCCAAATCAGCATAATCCGAATAAGCGGTACCGGCAAGCACAGAGGTGTAAATGATTGTCGCTCCGTTAATCCTAATTTCTAACTTATCCGCGCCCATAACGAGTTGAACAAAATCACCTTCTTTTAATACAGGGCCGAACGTCAAAGGTGTCCAACCTCTGCCATAATGATAGAATCCGATAGAGCCCGTAGGGGTCACATAAAAACATATATCCGATAAAGGAACATCTAAACCGTCATTCACCGGATCAGTATCCTTTCCTTTCAACCCTATAATAAAGTTCGTTCCTACTGCCGTGCTACCGTTCGCGTTGGTTACTTCTGCGGTTGTATATGTAAAGGATATTATGTTCCCGCTTGTGACAGTCTGTTCCGCGATAAGGCTTGGAACACTATGCCACCCGGCGGCAGTTCTTACAAGAACGTCAGTCCCCGGGCGGTCATGAGTTGCACTGCCGGAATAAGCATAATAGTCCGCCCCGGTGCCAAAGCTTGTGTACAGACTTAAACTCTCGGGAACAATGCTTGCGATAACTACCGTTATCGCTTCGCTTGTGATTTCGCTTCCAATCATTCCCGTTTTAATTTTGATATTAAGCGTAGCGGCTGCCGTTAAGTCGTAATAGCAGTAATATTTGTTCCCGTTTTTAACATAGTCAATCGCGGAAATCCAATTACTGCCGTTGTCAACGGATATTTCTGCCGTATACGGAGTATAACTGTTTAATTCCCACATAATTTTTATTTTTGTGTTCGAAAGCCTTTCCCATGTAACGGGGCCGTAAAAGTCAAGTAACCCGCCTGCCGCGCTGTTCTCAAGGAATTCAAGACGCCTCATTATTTCCTCAAGACCGTTATAAATAGGGGTTGAAGTGGGAGCCTTTATGTACTCGATAACGAGCTTAGTCATCTTTTCGTACCCTGCTGGCTTTAAGTGAAGACCGTCAAGAGTCAAAGCGGTTTTCGTGTTTTCGTTAACTCCTAATAAATTTTGTAAATCCAAAACCGGAATAGCAAACGCGTTTGATGTGCGGATTATGGCGTCGCAAACGCTTTGCAACGTGTACCCTTGCAAGTTTACGGATGTCCAAGAGGTTTCAGTCCCGTATTTTCTGGGCGAGGGGGTGAACATAATAATTTCCTTTGTGGGGAAATTCGTCGTTAAATAGTTCAAAACAACATAAATCGAACCGTAAACCGTTGCCCCCGTCGTGTCTCCGTATTGACCGAGAGGTTTGTTCAGTCCGAAATCGTTCGTGCCTAAGAAAACCGTAATGACGTCGGCATCGGAAGGGATATAGGATAACGAAGCGTTGCCGTTGTTATTTGCCCAATCGACAAAGGTTGAGCCGCTCAAGCCGAGGTTGTAACCCGAGGCAAAACCGAGAGCCTCCGCAACGCGCGGAACATAGCCGATTGAATCGGAATACCAACCGAATTCATTAGTATCTTGGGCGTCAGTAATAGAGTCGCCTATTGCGGCGTAAACTTTGCCTGCATACGGTTTCACAGCATTTTCGGGGGTTGTTGCAAAACTCCAAACCTGCGTACCGTTGCCGTTTCTAACGCTTGTTATTGTGGCGGAAATCGCCCAAGTACCGCCTGCTTTTTCGTAAACGGCATTGTTATTCGAGTAGTCGTAGTAAATGTTACCGTCCGCACCCAGTTCGTTTGACGGCGCACCGCTTCCGCTAAGCCATGTTTTTTGAAGCGTGTTAACCGCAATTCCCGGGGTACCTTGTTCGCCTTGGTCGCCGGTTGCGCCCTTGTCGCCGGTTGCGCCCTTGTCGCCGGTTGCACCCTTGTCGCCGGTTGCGCCCTTGTCGCCGGTTTCGCCTTTATCTCCGTCTTCGCCTTGCTCCCCTTGCTCGCCGACGGGTCCTTGGTTGCCGACGGGTCCTTGGTCGCCGGTTGCGCCCTTGTCGCCGGTTGCACCCTTGTCGCCGGTTGCGCCCTTGTCGCCGGTTTCGCCTTTATCTCCGTCTTCGCCTTGCTCC
>JAISKW010000050.1 GCA_031260775.1 Christensenellaceae bacterium | reverse complement strand
GCATTGCGGTGGAAACGGAGATTTTCTAAATGAAATATCTTGCGGGCATAGATTTAGGCGGCACAAAGTGCGCGGCGGTTATCGCAAAACAAAATGGCGAAAGTCTTAGTTTTTTATGCCGCAAAGAAGTCAAAACCGCGGGGAAATGGACGGAAGTATTAGATATTCTTATTGGATTTATTAAAACCGAAGCGGCTAAGTATGCGATAACGGTTTCGGCATGCGGCATAAGCGCGGGAGGACCTCTTGACGGCAAAAGAGGTGTAATTTTGAACCCTCCGAACCTGATGTCGTTTGAAAACGCGCCAGTAGTTGAGTATGTGAGCGCGGAACTTAAATGTCCTGCGGCTCTTCAAAACGATGCCGATGCATGCGCGCTTGCCGAATGGAAATTCGGAGCGGGGCGCGGCGCGGAAAATATAATTTTTTTAACCTTCGGCACGGGCTTGGGAGCCGGGTTGATTCTGAACGGAAAGCTATACACGGGAGCGAAAAACTTGGCAGGGGAGGTCGGACATATCCGTCTTGAAAAGGACGGCCCGATAGGTTACAGGAAAGCCGGTTCGTTCGAAGGGTTTTGCAGCGGCGGCGGCATAAAACAGTTAATAAAACTGCGTCTGAATGAGAATTTTGACGCGAAAGAGTTGTGTTTTAGAGCAGAAAAGGGTGACAAAAATGCAATCGCGGTGTTTGAGGAAATCGGCGATAAGTTCGGTGCGGGGCTGGCGGTTTTGGTAGATATTTTGAACCCCGAGGTTATTGTCGCCGGCAGTATTTTTACAAGGGCTTACGACTTTATCTACCCCTCCGCTGTGCGTGCGCTTGAAAGAGAAGCCCTCCCAAATAGCCTTGACGGCTTGCAACTCGTAGCGGCGCAATTGGGCGAAAAAATTGGCGACTACGCCGCCGCGGCGATTGCGGCTGCTATATAAAATGTTTGATTACTTAATAATCGGTCAAAAAATAATAATCGGAGGCTTATTAAGACTTCCGAAGTTGGGCAACGCCATAACGCACGGCACGCTTTTAAGGCGCATCGGAATCGAAGCCGCGCTGAACAAACTGCATGCGCGCTTTTACAATATAATCGCGCCGCTTAGCGCAAAAGCGTTCGTGTCCAAAGAGCCTCTCCCTTTCGAAAACCGTTTTGACGGCAAATTAAAGGAATTAACCGCTCACGGCGGCGGCGGTTGGGCGGAGGATACGTTCGACTGCGCGTGGCTACAAATAACGGGTAGTATTCCCGAAAACGCCGACAAAGACGGCAAAGAAGTTGTATTTTTAGTTGATACCGCCGGCGAGGGGCTTGTTTACGACAAAAACGGTCGCGCCGTTCAGGGCGTAACCTGCTGGGCAAGTCAGTACGATTACCGTTTGGGCGCGCCGCTGAAAAAAGTGGTAATTAACGACAATCTCTCGGACGAAAACGGGAACGTCGATTTCTTTATCGATTGCGGAGCAAACGACCTTTTCGGCAAATATCACTACAATTCCGTGCTGCAAGAGCTGTCGGTTGCAACAATAAATAAGGAAATTCGCGCGCTGTATTACGACGTCGAATGCCTAATTTCCGTTTACGATTTTAACAAGAAAGACGCCTATACCGCAGAGGTGTTTACTGTTGTAAAAAAAGTTTGCGATAAAGTTAAAAAGAACATTACGGATAACCAAGCTGCGGAGCTAAGAGCCCTAATTGCGCCATATTTGGCAAATAAAAACGACGGAGAACATACATTTACATACTCGGCAATAGGGCATTCACACTTAGATTTAGGGTGGCTATGGCCTATCCGCGAAACGAAACGCAAGGGCGCGAGGACTTTTACTAACCAATTACTCAACATTGAAAGGTATCCTCATTACAAGTTCGGGGCGTCGCAAGCGCAGTTATACAAGTGGATGAAAGACCTTTATCCCGACGTTTATGCGCGCGTTAAAGAGGCGCATGCGGCAGGGAAGTGGGAAATTCAAGGCGCGGCATGGGTTGAGCCGGATTCTAATTTAATCGGCGGTGAGAGTATAATAAGGCAACTTTACTACGGCAAACGGTTTTTTCAAGATGAGTTCGGCGAGGAAATGAAAATCTTATGGCTTCCCGACAGTTTCGGCTATTCGGGTTGCATTCCGCAAATTATGAAACTTGCGGATGTGCCGTACTTTTTAACGCAAAAAATGAGTTGGAACACGGTAAACCAGTTCCCTCTGCACACATTCCGTTGGGCGGGCATTGACGGCAGCGTAGTTTTGGCGCACATGTTGCCCGAAAACACCTACAACAGCCCCGTTTTCGGCGGCACGCTTAAGTTCGGCGAAAAGAACTACAAAGAGCGCAAAATTTCGGATATTTCGATGTCACTTTTCGGAATAGGCGACGGCGGCGGCGGCCCGGGGTTCGAGCATATCGAGCGCGCCGAGCGGTTCAAGGACTTAAAGGGTATGCCCAAGTACGATATTGAATTTGCCTTGCCGTTTTTTGAAAGGTTAGAGTCGTTGGATACCCCCAAAACTCCGTACCCGTCGTATAAAGGTGAGTTGTATTTGGAGAGGCATCAAGGCACTGCGACTACGCATTCAAAGGTTAAAAAATATAAC
>JAISKW010000012.1 GCA_031260775.1 Christensenellaceae bacterium | reverse complement strand
GGAATAAGGTGTAGCTTAAACGCGCCGTATTCGTTTACAACGGTGTGCCCGGCGTTGTCTCCGCCTTGAAACCTAACAACTAAGTTGTTTTTCTCCGCAAGATAGTCGACTATCTTGCCCTTTCCCTCGTCGCCGAATTGCGCCCCTACAAGTATTGTTACTGACATTTTGTTTTGCTTCGCTATGTATCGAGTAATAGTGCCATTTAATTATATATCTTTTTGGTAAAACGGTGTATTTCGGCGCAAGGATTGATTTTACCTCTCCTGAGAGGATAATTGTGTTGTCATTATTCACAAGGATTGTCCGTGCTTTACGGCTATTCAAGCGAGGATAAGCCGCGCTTTAAGCAAATGATGGTCGGAGGCGTTTGAGGTCTGCATTGCGGCGGCGGTAAAGAAAAATGAGGAAGAATACACGATATTATCAATCGCGCCGTCCTCGCCGTTGGTGATAAAGCCGCCGTCGTTAACATACGAACCGTTAAGTACTGCAAGCTCGGCTAAATCGGAGGTGTTAAAGTCCGCGCCGATTATGAACTCCTTGCCCGCAACCGTTTCGGCAATTTTTGCAAGTTGTTGCGTTCTCGGGGCTTTGTCTTCGAAGCTTAAATGCGTCGTATACAAGGAAACGCTTTTGCCGTATATGCTTATTACAACCTCGCCCAGCGTGCGCGGTTCGTTTTTTACATCCCCCGGGAGGGCTATGCTCCGCGCGCTTTCGATTTCAAAATACGACAAAATACCCACGCCGTACTCGCCGCCCTCAAGCTCGATTGATTGGAAAAACGCGTAATTCAAGCTTAAATCTTCGCCTAATTTCGCTATTTGGTCGGTTTCTTTGCCGCTTCTTTTTGTGAATCTGTCGGCTTCTTGAATAAAAATAATTTGTGCATCGGCGGTCTTTAGTTCGTTCAAAACGGCATCGTAGCCGTTTGCGCAATGCTTAATGTTGTATGTGGCAACGGTAATTTCGCTTAATATGACACCCGGATGCTCGAGCGTTAGGTTTTTGTACACGACATTATTGCCGCGCTTAAGAGGCGAACATGCGGATAGCGCAAAAATTACGACGAAAACTACCGATAGAACGGAAAATAAAAGATTACGCTTTTTATATTTACTCATATATTTATTGTCCGAAAATTACAAATCGCCGTAGGTTTTGCGGACTGCTTCATCCACGGCTTTTTTCTGCTCAAGATACGATACGTAAGTCGGCATAATCGAATATTCGGTCGGGCTTAAACCGATAGCCGCGGCGCGTAAAATCAGACCTTCGTCAAAATTACCTCTTTCCTCTTTCTCCTTTTGCAGGGCGTGCCTTTCCTTTAACGCCGCCTCGATTCTCAGCTTGTCGGCGGAGGAGTACTTAATAAATAAAAGCGGAATAAGGTTCAATAAGTTGCCGATTCCGGGCCCCAAAACCGCAAAAAGCCACGCGTATTTGAAGAACTCCGGCGGTTGGTCCGCGCCTAATTTCGCGTCGTATTTCAAAATGACAAACGAAATCGAGGTTGTAAAAGTCGTAACCGCCGTGCCGATTTTTGCGGTAAAGTTTTGGATTGCGAATACCGAACCTTCGTTCCTCTTGCCCGTTTCGTACTCCACCTTATCCAAACTGTCGCAAAGGAGTACGGTTGTTGCAATGCCGTTCATTTGCCCGGGGATGCTCGCTAAGGACACAAGCCCCATAGAAATAAACACAAGCATACCGTTATAGCCGATGAAATATGCAATCAGACGGAAAAGAACGTTGCTTGCCGTGCCCAAAATGAGAATGTTTTTTGGGCCTCCCAGCCGCCTTGACAACCAAACGGTAAACGGCATTGCAATCGTGCCCGGTAACCCCACAAGTATGCCCACAAAGAACCCGACTTGCATACCGTCCATTACGAACAGACCGAATATATCAACCTTTGAAAAGCAGTATGTAAAGAACAACATTTGGTCAAGGCGGAATGTAATTTGCGAGAGTATCGAGCCGATTGCAACCATCATTACCATTTTGTTTTTCAAAAGCAGTTTTATGCTCTCCATACCGCCGCCTTTCTTAGGCGGTGCGGGGGTTAAAACCCTCTCTTTTACTGTGCCGCAACGCGTGGCAAGGAGCATTCCTCCGCTGCCGAGTATCAGCGCGAACGCGAGGAATTTATAGTAAACCGTAGTGTTTGCAAGCCCCTCCGCGCCGCCTATCACAAGCGGAATCAGTCCGGGCAGCCAGCCCCCGATTGTGCCGGCAAGGCGACCGAACAACGCCGAGCGTTCATGCTCCTTCGAGCCGTGCCCCATTACGGAGGTCAAGCCCCATTGTGCGATGTCTTGGAACGAATATAAAAGGTCGATTAAGATGTAAATGCCGAGCGCGACCGCCATTGCCGGGCCTTTAGGCAGTCCGAAGTTGAAAAACAGCAGAAATATGAGGATTGCGAGCGGAATACAAGTAATTTTTATCCACGGGCGGAGCTTTTCGCCGTTTTTGAAGCGGTGTTTATCTATGACCGCGCCGAATAACGGGTCGTTTATTGCGTCCCAAATCCGAGTAATTGCGAATATGGTTCCGAAAATGATTTCGTCAAAGCCGAGTACGGCGTAGCAATACAGCAGAAACCAGTTCGCCATTAGTCCGTACATGGCGTTTTGACCGACTATGCCCGAGCAGTAGCGCAGTAATTCCTTGTTGGGAATTTCGTGGTCGCTGTCTTTCCCGAAGATTTTAATAACTAATTTGTTTAACATTTTGGTTGCGTACCCGTTATAGAAACGGCTGTTAAAATTATTATTAAAAAAACGGCTAAAACCTTGCTGAATGAAAAATATTAAAAATTATATATAATTACTTAATCAAACGGTTCTGTTCCGCGAGCGCGGCTTTCTGCGTGTCGTTACGGGGAGATTGATTAAGTCCTGTTTGCCAAAAACCGCCGTAGCCGTCGGTCATAGTTTTAGGGAAAACCTTAATATCGATAAGGCACGATTTTGTTTGAAGCTTCGCATCCTCAATTGCCGTCTTAAGCTCCGCTAAATTATGCGCCGAATAGGTTTTTACGCCGTAACCCGCCGCCGACGCCGCAAAATCAATCGGCACAAACGGTGTTTCCGCTTCGGCTTTATATCTGAATTCCGTCGCTAAACTGTTGCAACCTTTGACCATTTGGAGGTTGTTAATGCACCCGAATCCGCCGTTATCGAAAAGTAAAACCGTGATTTTTTTACCCTCTTGAATAGAGGTTACAAGTTCGGAATGCAACATCAAATACGAGCCGTCACCGCAGAACGCATAGACATCTCTATCGGGTGCGGCGAGTTTTGAACCGAACGCGCCGGCGATTTCATAACCCATTGTAGAGTACCCGTATTCCATATTATAGGTATCCCTAACATCTGTTTTCCACATTCTTTGCATATCGCCCGGGAGTGACCCTGCGGCGGCTACGGCGATTGCATCGGGGGCGATTAAAGCCCTAACAAGTGCAAGCGCGGCGGTTTGCGCCGTTGCTCCGCCGGTCGCTTTTTCGAATTCCGTAAAGACGTTCGGGGTGTATGCGCCGACTTCGGGTTTGAAATTTTCGCCGTATTCAACTTTCGAAAGACGGTCGTATTCAAGCTCCCATTCGCGTTTTGCTATTTCGATAATACGAATCCATTCGGCTCTTTTTTCGCTTTTAATATTGCCCTTAATTGTTGCGGACAGAATTTGTAAAATGCGCGCGGCATCGCCGATAATCGCGCTTGCATTCAACTTTTCGGCATGGAAACGGCTTGTGTTTATTGTTACAATTTTCGCGTTTTTGCTAAACAGCGTTTTAGATGCCGTGGTAAAATCGGTGAACCTTGTGCCGACGGCGATAATCAAATTCGCGTCTTTTGCAACGGTATTCGCCGCGGCGTTGCCGGTCACTCCCAGGCCGCCGAGGTTGTATTTGAAGGACGATTCTACAACCGACTTCCCGGCTTGCGTTTCGCACACGGCGATTCCGTATTTTTCGGCAAGTTCCGCAATAATTTTACCCGCGCCCGAGTACCTTGCGCCGCCGCCGACAATAAAAATCGGTTTTGAATTTGCAGCCGTAATTTCCTTTGAAAGTTTTAACAGCGCGGAGTATTCGGGGTAGAACTTCGATGCGCACTCCATTGTGAACGGCGCGAAAATCACCCTTTTTTCAAACAAGTAATTCGGGAAATCGTACACCTCGCCTTGCACGTCTTTCGGCATATCGATTGCAACCGCTCCCGTATCGGCGCTGTCGGTCAAAACGCGGACTGCGGATAACAAAATG
>JAISKW010000169.1 GCA_031260775.1 Christensenellaceae bacterium | reverse complement strand
GACCCGCTTATTCTAACTTTCGATTGCGGCACGCAGAGTACGCGTGCAATGCTTTTCGATAAAAAAGGCGCGCTGATTGCCAAAAGCAAGGTGACTTTCGAGCCGTATTTCTCCATAGAGGAAGGGTACGCCGAGCAGTACGCCGAAGTCTATTGGGATAAAATCAAGGAGGCATCCGTTAGTCTAAAAGCGAAATATCCCGCCGAATGGGAGCGCGTAATAGCGGTTTCGATAACCACAATGCGCGATAACTGCGTTTGCGTGGACAAGGATGGCAAGGTTTTACGCCCGGTAATCCTTTGGCTTGACAGGCGCGAAGCGGACGACGTTAAACTTCCCCTTAAGCAAAAGTTGCTCTTTTCGGCAATCGGCATGGGCGAGGGCTTAAAGATGCACGCGCGAGTATCGCCTTGCAACTGGATTAGACAAAAAGAACCCGAGGTTTGGGCGAACACATACAAATACCTTATGTTCAGCGGCTATGTGAACTTCCTTTTCACGGGGAAAATGCTCGACAGCACGGCGAATATGATTGGGCACATCCCCTTCGATTACAAAAACAGATGCTGGCAAAAGCCGAGCGGCTTGACTTACCCCGTAACCCCCGTTGAAACCGAAAAACTTTGCGATTTGGTAGAGCCGGGCGAGTTAATCGGATATGTTACCGAAAAAGCCTCCGCAGAAACCGGAATCCCCGTCGGAATGCCGGTTATCGCCGCAGGCTCGGACAAGGGTTGCGAAACTCTCGGCACCGGTTGCAACGGCGACGGAATCGCCTCGCTTTCGTTCGGCACGACCGCGACAATTCAATTCACGACGACAAAATATGTTGAGCCTACCCCGTTTATGCCGGCGTATCCGGCGATGATTAAAGGTAAATATAACCCCGAAACGCAGATTTTCCGCGGATATTGGATGGTTACTTGGTTCAAAAACGAGTTCGCCGCAAAGGAAGAACTCAAGGCCAAAGAACTCGGCATTTCGTCGGAGGTTTTATTAGACAAACTTCTTGAGGTTGTCCCCGCCGGCAGCGACGGATTATTATTACAACCCTATTGGTCGCCCGTATTAAAAGCCCCCGAGGCTCGCGGAGCGGTCGTCGGGTTCAGCGACAAGCACACCAAAGGTCACCTCTACCGCGCTATTATCGAGGGTATCGGCTACGGCTTACTTGAGGGCTTGAAAACAATGGAAAAGCGTGCGAAATTCAACATCAAACGCTTAACCGTTTCGGGCGGAGGCTCGGGCAGCGATGCAATCTGCCAAATCACCGCCGATATGTGCGGACTTCCCGTCAGCCGTGTGCAAACTTATGAAACAAGCGGCTTGGGCGCGGCAATGGTCGGATTCGTCGGAATGAACGAGTTCAAAGATTTGGACGAGGCTCGCGACAATATGGTTCACTACGGCGACGAGTTTTTACCGAATCCCGAGAACTATAGGGTATATTCCGTAACCTATGATAGAATATACAAGAATATGTACAAATGCGTAAAACCGCTTTATGCCGAAATGCGCAATGTAAGAAACATTCTAAAAAACAAACAGGAGAACAAATAAACAATGGCAACAAAACCGTACAAAGAATTTTCACCGAATTGGTACACTGAAGAGTCCCCTAAAGGCTCGTACCGTGCAATTTTTAAGTGGGGCGACCCCAAGGCGTACAAGATACCTAAAGAGAATCTTTACAAAATGGTAAAGGAACTCTTCAAGATGACCGATGAGGATTTCGTCCGTCAAGAGAACGAACTCGGCTTAGAAAAGGTTGAATACAACATTCCCCCGACACTCAGCGCGGCGCATATCGCGGCTTTAACCGCAATCGTCGGCGAGAAGAACGCTTCGCAAACCGACTACGACCGCTTAAGCGTCGCTTATGGGCAGACCATGCTCGACCTTATGCGTATGCGCAAAAAGATTATCGAGAACCTCCCCGACATCGTACTTTACCCCGAAAACAAAGAACAAATTATCAAAATCGTTGACTATTGCAACGCAAACCTCATTCCGCTTTACGTATACGGCGGCGGTTCGAGCGTTACGCGCGGCCCGGAATGTATGAAAAACGGCGTTTCTTTGGATATGCGCCGCAACTTCAACAAGGTCATCGAGTTCAACGAGAAAAACCAAACAATCACCGTTCAAGCCGGTATGATGGGCCCCGCGCTTGAGAAAATCCTAAACAACGCAACGACAAACGAGCTTAAGGCGAAACAACCTTACTCGTGCGGACACTTCCCGCAATCGTTCGAATATTCCTCCGTCGGCGGTTGGGTAGTAACCCGCGGTGCCGGACAAAACTCCACCTACTACGGCAAAATTGAGGACATCGTCCTTTCGCAAGAGTACGCGACCCCTATCGGTTACATCAAAACCGACAACACCCCCCGTAAAGCGACCGGCCCGGATATCGACCAAATTATGATGGGCAGCGAGGGCACTTTCGGCATTTTAACGCACGTAACCCTCCGCCTTTTCAAATGGCAGCCGCAAAACCACGTCAAGTACAGCTATATGTTCAAGACTTGGGACGACGCTATGAACGCTTGCCGCGAGGTTATGCAAGGCGAGTTCGGTATGCCTTCCGTTTTCCGCGTTTCCGACCAAGAGGAAACCCAAATGATGATGCGTATGTACGGCATTACCGATTCACCGCTCGATAAGCTTCTCCAATTCCGCGGATACAAGGAAATGGAAAAGTGTTTACTTCTCGGTTTCACCGACGGCGAAAAAAAGTTCGGCAAGAACGTTGCAAAAAATATCGGCAAAATCGCTCATAAGCACGGCGGTATGAGCCTCACCGGCGTTGTTACCACAAGCTGGGAGCACGGACGGTTCTCCGACCCCTATATGCGCGACAACCTGCAAGATTTCAATATCATTATCGACACCCTCGAGTGTTCGGTAAACTGGGACAATATGGAGCAGGTTCACCTCGACGTTCGCAAATACTGCAAATCGCGCCCGAACACCATTGTTACCACGCACATTTCGCATATGTATCCGCAAGGCGGCAACCTTTATTTCATTTTCATCACTCCCGAAAAGGACATTGCCGAGTTCCGCAAGTACCACAGCGGCTTGCTTGATGCTATCCAACAATCCGGCGCGGCTATCAGTCACCACCACGGTATCGGCAAATTCTTCGCGCCTTGGCTCGAGGGCTTTATGGGCGAAAAACAGTACGACATCATCAAAGTCCTTAAACAACACTTCGACCCCAACGGCGTTATGAACCCCGGCGGCACGCTCGGTTTCGACTTAAAACCCGAAGAAAAACATTTCAAAAAGTAAGAGAAGTATTTCGGGGGAGTGGGAACGCTTTTCAGTGCACAGCGATTCCCCACCCCCGAACCCCCCCCCCATTGAAAAGCTCATCGGGAAGAATGTTTACCCTAATGAAATAAAAACGAAAGTTTGGCTAGAACACAACAAGGTGTAACCACGCGCCTTGTTTTCGTTTGTACTTATTTGATTTTGGGCGGGGAGGGAAAATTCTTTTCAGTGAAAAGCGTTCCCACTCCCACGAACCCCCGCCGCTTTGAAAAGCTCCTCGGGGAAATGTTTTCCATAAAGAAATAAAAACGAAAGTTTGGATAGAACACAACAAGGTGCAACCACGCGCCTTGTTTTCGTTTGCTCTTAATGTGTATTTAGATTTCCTTGTCATTCTGCGCGAAGTCGCAGAATCCATAAATTACATTATTTTACTTTAATAAATAATTAAATTTCCGCAATTAATAGTAGTTTTTATAAAATAGGGTTTGTTCGATATTGCGGAAATGTTATAATACAAGGTAGTGGCAACAGGAGGAAATGACACTAAACTAAAAAAAGAGGTTTCTTCATTGAATGCTAATGAGAATCCATTCCTATTGCGCTTACGTGCGGGGATTCTATTTGTTGCAATTTTCCTTTTCAGCGCGGTTTTTGCAACCGTCGTCGGCTCGGTATTTTCGCGCCGCGAAATGATTAAGTCCATTAAAAGCGATTTGACTATCGTCAACAATATT
>JAISKW010000106.1 GCA_031260775.1 Christensenellaceae bacterium | reverse complement strand
AGCTTTTGGGCTTCCCTAACGTCTTTGATGCGTTGTGTTAGGGTTGCCTCGTCGTAAACCTTAATATCATCCATTTTATTGTTTTATTTTAATACGGCAACCAATTCAAAGCAAACGGGAACCGTGTTTTTTACCAAATTTATGTAAAATAGTTCTCAAAACCCGCTTTAAGCGTTATAATTCTTGTATGATTGCGGTAATTTCGGGGGGCGCGACGGGAATCGGCAGGAAATGCGCCGAAAAATTCAAAAAAGAAGGGTATACCGTTTACGCGCTTTACTTTATGAGCGTAGATGCCGCCGCGCAGTTAACCGGCATTAAAACCTTAAAATGCGACGTGAGGTGTTACTCCGACTGCAAAACCGCAATATCCGCCGTTTTAGACGCCGAGGGCAAAATAGACGTGCTTGTAAACAACGCCGGTGTTGATTTATGGGGGCTTTTGACCGATTACACCCAAGAGCAGATTGCCGAAGTTATCAACACGAATTTAATAGGCACAATTAATTTAACAAAAGCCGCCGTCCCGTCAATGGTCAACGCAAAAAACGGCAGTATCGTAAATATTTCGTCCTTTCAAGGCGCGGGCGGCGCAAGCTGCGAAAGCGTGTACAGTGCAACGAAGGGCGCAATTAACGCGTTTACGAAGTCCATAGCGAAGGAATTCGGCCCTTCAAACATAACCGTAAACGCCGCCGCGCCGGGGCTGATAAATACTAAAATGAACGCACATTTATCGGAGACGGATATTTCTGAAGTGATTTCGCAAACTCCGCTTACCCGCATAGGTACACCTGATGACGTTGCGGACGCGGTATATTTCCTCGCGACTCACCCGTTTATCACCGGACAAATCCTTAACGTTGACGGCGGTTTGTCGTTATAAACGCCTCTATAAACGCCTTTAAGCGGACATATCTTTCGTTGTATAATTAATAATCGGAGAGTGCGGTTCGCCGTATCTTGTACTGTTGTATGAAGAAAAAACTTGTTTTGTTAATAACCGCGTTCGTTTTAGGAACGCTTGCGCTTGTAGGTTGCACTTTCAAAGGTGTGGATACGTCCAAAAATCTCGGCTCGCCGGCGGTTTATTTTAACAATAACGGCACAATCTATTGGAATGCTATCGCCAATGCGGTGTCTTACGACATTGTGCTTACCTTGCCTAAGGAGAACGGCACAAAAGGCGGTGAGGTCAAAATACCCGTTTCGGTAGTTTACGTCGCAGGTGACACGCTGTACTACAAAATTCCGCAGGGCGGCAACGGCGTTTTCACCGCCTCCGTCACCGCAAAACCGCAAGAAGGCAGTCAAGACCACGTTGCGGGCAAGCCCACCATTATCGAATTCAGCTTCGATGCAACCGAGGTTTCCTCCCCGGCAAAGCTTTCCACCCCCTCCGTTGAGTACGCTAACAAAACCGTAACCTTTGCCGATATCGACAAAGCCATTGCCTATCAGCTTGTTATCACCTCTATTGACGGCGGCGCGCTCGGCACTACCGGCACCGGCGAAAACAAAAGAGAGGTCACCGTTATCCCCGTTTTAATTACCCGCGGCGATACTGCTTATTACGACCTCACCGAACAAAAATATATCTTCGTCATCCCCGGCGCGGTCGAGGGCAAAAACGCCCGCATTTCCATTTACGCCGTGGGCAACGGCGCGACGGAGCTTAGCTCCGATTCAAAAGTGGTCACAATAATATTGTAGACTTTGAAAATCATAATTGCGGGATTAGGTTCTGTCGGCAAGGAATTAGCCGAACAGCTCATAAAAGAAAAACACACGGTTTCCGCAATCGAAACGGATACACGGACTTTTTTGCGCGCGAAAGAAAGCTTCGATATCCGCGTCGTCAACGGCAACGCCGCCTCCGAAACGGCGCAAAAAGACGCCGGTATTGCCGATTGCGACTTGTTTATCGGCGTAACGGCAAACGACGAAATCAATATTCTTTGCTCTATTATCGCAAAAAAACTCGGCGCAAAAGAGACCGTTGCACGTATCCGCAACCCCGAATATTTCTCGCTGTTTACGGGCGGTGAATTGGGTTTGAACCTCATTGTCAACCCCGAACAGGAAGCGGCACGCTACATTTCACAAATCTTAAAACATCCTCTTGCAAACAGTATCGAACCCTTTTTTGACGGCGACGGCTCGATAATAGAGGTCACCCTCGGCGCGGACAGCCCTCTTATAAACAAACGACTCCTTGAATTACCGCAAATTTCAAAGCTCCGTTTTCTCGTATGCGCGGTAAAACGCGCGGGCGAGGCGTACATTCCGAACGGCGCATTCGAGCTTTTGGAGGGCGACAAAATACACATTGCCATAGCGCAAAACGACGTTCTTCCCCTCGTTAAGGAGTTGGGCTTACAGCGCAAGGCCCGCAAGGTTATGATTTTGGGCGGCGGACGGGCAACTTATTATTTGACGAAATCGCTCCGCGCGATGGGCATCGGCGTAAAAATAATCGAAAAGGACTACTCAAGGTGCGTTACCCTGTCAATTGAATTTCCGCGCGGCGTTGAGGTAATCGAGGGCTTATTCAGCGAAACGGAGTTGCTTTTAGACGAGGGTTTATTGACCTGCGACGCGTTTATTCCGCTGACCTCCGACGACGGACAAAACGTTTTACTGTCGCTTTTCGCCGCGGCACGGGGCGCGAAAAAGGTCATAACGCGCATAGACAACGACTCGTATTTGAGAATTTTAGAAAACGGCGGCGTTCACAGCGTGCTGTCCTTGAACGTTTTGACGGCGAACAAAATAATCAAATATGTCCGCGAGCGGACGGGCACGGAGGGCGGCAGAATTATGAAATACTACCGCATAATCAACGACGATTCGGCAATTTTGGAGTTCTCTGCCGACAAGAATTTCCGCGCGCTCGGCAAGCCGTTAAAGCATATCTCATTCGCAGACGGAGTACTTGTCGCGGGGGTTTTGCGCGGCGGAGTGTTCTTTATACCGCGCGGCAACGACACAATCGAAGTCGGCGACGGCATATTAATTGCCGCTTCAACCGAAAAAACTATCGACGATTTGAACGATATCCTTCAATAGTATCACAGCAAATCGGCAAGGGTATCGATATCTCCCGCGCCGAGAATAAGCACGATTCCGCCGTCCTTGCCCTCGGCTATGAGGCGCGCGGCAAGGTTAACGGCATTATCGTAATAATTAACCTTTGAACGCAGTGAGGATAAGGATTCGTATAAATCACGCGCGCTAAGTCCGTCGACAGGCGTTTCGCGTGCGGCATATTCCTTGAAAATAAACACGCTGTCCGGCTCGGAAAAAGCGCAAACAAACTCATCGAAAAGGGCTTTGGTGCGCGAAAAGGTGTGAGGTTGAAACACAACAATAAGCTTTTTCGGCTTGAGCTGCATTGCGGAACGGATAGTCGCCTCGATTTCGGTAGGGTGATGCGCATAATCGATGTAGACCTCAGCTTGTCCTGCCGTGCCTTTGCGTTCGAACCTCCGCTCTACCCCGGGAAATGCGTCTAAGCCCTTGACACAGTTTTCAACCGAAACGCCGCTTCTTCGGCAAAGCGCGTAAGCGGCGAGCGCGTTGTAGATATTGTGAAAGCACGGCACTTTTAATTTGACCTCACAGGCATAATTCCCTTGCTCGGTTATGTTAAAGCTATAATAGCCGTTACGGTACTCTTTAAGCTCTGTTGCTACGAAACCGGCGGTCTCGTCGCGTATCGCAAAGCGGGTCGCTCCTACTACTCTTTTGCCGTATTCGGTATCCGAATTAACTATTACGTTTGCCCTTATAGGTACTTTTTGCACGAACTCGTCAAACGCGGCATACACCTCGTCTTGTTCCTTGTAGGTATCGGGGTGGTCCTCCTCGGCATTTAAGATTACGGCATAATCGGGGGACAGGGCGAGAAAACTGCGCTTGTACTCGCACGCTTCGGTTAAAAACAGCAGGCTGCCGCCCGTATATAAATTGCCGATTCCCACGACGCTGCCGCCAATATGTGCGGTGAACTCCGCGCCTGCGGCTTTGAAAATATACGCCGCCATACCCGTGGCGGTGGTTTTGCCGTGCGTGCCCGAAACGCATGCCGTATATTTATAGTCGCGCGCGACCTCCGATAGGAAATGTGCGCGCGGTATGCACGGAATAAGTGCGTTTTGCGCTGCGGCAAGCTCGGCATCGGTTTCGGGAATGGCCGCATTGTAAACGACTAACTTCCGCGTTAAATCGCCCGACAGAACAACTTCGACGTCGCTGCCTAAGTAAACGTGCACGCCCTTCTCGCCCAATTCCTCAAGGTATTTGGAGTAGGAAACGTCCGAGCAGGTTACCTTCTTTCCGCGAGAAAGCATAAGTTTTGCCAAAGCGGACATACTGACACCTCCGCCTCCGATAAAGTGAACGGCTTCAAATGAATCTAAACGCGACACACCTCAATATATGTAAAGTCTTTCTCTATCGTGTATAGTAATAAACTAAGCGGACAAATCCACGTTCGGACACATAGGACAATATCACGAACGCTCGCCGCTGTACCGCGCCTAATTTGACGCTCGCCGCGTATTGTAATAACATATATAGTACGCGCGTTAGCGCGTTGTTTTAGTGCAAACTAAAATATTTCAGGAGTATCTATGGCAGATAAAAAGAAAGGACAAAAAAGAGAAAAGATTACGCTCGAATGCACCGAGTGCAAAGAACGCAACTACGACTCGCAAAAAAACAAGAAGAATACGCCCGACCGTATTACAATCAGCAAGTTTTGCCCCCGTTGCAGAAAGCACACGGACCACAAGGAAACTAAATAAAATATGAAGGACAAAGAGTTAAAACTTTCAACGCCCTCTATCGAAGCAACGCCCGCAAACGCTGCGCCCGCTCCGGCTGCCCAAAAAACTGCCGACAAAAAGGCTAAGCAAAAGGCCGCTAAGAAAGGCGACGAGAAAAAACCCTTTATCGAAAGACTTAAAGCGACCCTCAGAGGAGTTATCTCCGAACTCAAAAAGGTCGATTGGCCTCCGATGAAGTCTTCAAAGAATCAGGTAGGCGCGCTCTCCAACACGAGTACCGTTTTGGTTGTCACCGTTATATTCCTCGTCCTCGTTACGGCGATTAACTTGGGGCTTGTCGCACTCTTCAGGCTTCTTATTAACAGTTAGTAATACCACCGTTTGTTGCAAGTCAACGAACAAAACCTAAGAGGGTTAAAACATAAGAATGGCAGAACAAAGCAAAGAATTAAGATGGTATGCCGTGCATACCTATGCAACGCTCGAATACAACGCGGCACGCCACTTGCAACAGATGATTGAAAACAACAATCTTCAAGACAGGATTGTTGAAGTTAAGATTCCCGAGCAAGATAAAACCACGCAAAAAAACGGCAAAACCAAGCAGATTAAGGAGAAGAAATTCCCCGGATACATCTTTATTAAGATGATATACGACGACGAGGTTTGGTACTTAGTCACGCAGACGCAGAGTATCACCCACTTCGTAGGCCCGGACGGACACGCAATCCCCTTAACACAAGACGAAATCTTCCGCTTGGAGTTAGAGAAAAAAGAGGAAGACTACTCAATTGTAAAAGGCGAATCGGTGCTAATCACCGAAGGCGCGCTCCGTAACTTCGAGGGTACAGTTGAAGACGTTCACCCCGACAAGAACAAGTTGAAAGTAAGCGTTTTAATGTTTGGAGCAAGAAACACGGTTGAATTGGAATACACACAAGTAGTTAAATTAAACAAATAGTAATTAATAAAGAAATTTCGGGAGATTCCGTAAGCCGTCAAAAGCTAATCCAAAGCGGGGTCGTTAGTGAAAGCCTCAAGCGAACGCAAAAGGCAATCGCAGTACCGATAATAAAATATGGCAAAGAAAATAAACGCGGTTGTAAAGTTACAGCTAAACGCAGGAAAGGCGACTCCCGGACCTCCCGTAGGTTCGTCACTCGGACCTCACGGAATCAACATTTCGGGGTTCGTTAAGGAGTTCAACGCAAAAACGGAGGCTCAGGCAGGGTTCATTATCCCGGTAGTCGTCACAATCTTCTCGGACAGGTCGTTCTCGTTCATTCTTAAAACCCCTCCGACGGCGATTTTGATTAAAAAGGCAGCCGGAGTAAATTCGGGTTCGGCAAAACCGAATCGCGATAAGGTCGGTTCGATTACGGAAGCGCAGGTTGCCGAAATCGCAAAGACGAAGTTGACGGATATGACGGCGGCAAGTATGGAAGCTGCAATATCTATGGTTAAGGGCGCGGCGCGCAGCATGGGAGTAACTATCAAAGCATAGTCCAATAAGGAGGAATAAGAAATGGCAGGAAAAAAATATGTAGATTCGCTCAAACTTATTGATAAGACTAAGTTCTATGAACCCATCGAGGCGTTAAAGCTCTCGATAGAGACGGCAAAAGCTAAGTTCGACGAAACGATTGAAATCAATGTAAAATTAGGTATTGACTCGCGTAAAGCAGACCAACAAGTCCGCGGCGTAGTCGTATTACCGCACGGAACGGGTAAAGTTCAACGCGTTTTAGTACTCGCAAAGGGCTTAAATGCGGACGCGGCGCAAGCGGCGGGCGCGGACATCGTAGGCGCGGAGGAAATTGTAGCAAAAATCCAAGGCGGCTGGTTCGAGTTTGACGTCGTTGTTACCACTCCCGATATGATGGGTTTGGTAGGTCGTTTGGGTAAGGTGTTAGGGCCTAAGGGCTTGATGCCGTCGCCTAAGAGCGGAACGGTTACCACGGACGTAACGCGCGCAATCGCGGACATCAAAGCGGGTAAGGTCGAGTACCGTGTTGATAAAACCAACGTTGTACACTGCCCTATCGGCAAAAAGTCGTTCGGCGAGGAAAAACTTAACGATAACCTCCGTGTATTAATGGATGCTATCATCAAAGCAAAACCGCAAAGCGCAAAAGGTACTTACCTAAAGAGCATCGCTGTCAGCGCGACAATGGGACCCGGCATCAAGGTTTCGTATAAATAAGGATTAGTTCCTTCCCGAATGTGAGTTCGGGAAGGAATGAATTAAACACTAACATTCTCAAAGACCGTTTGTGCGGGCAACCGCTTAAAAATCGCAAACGCAGAGGAACTTAAAATACAATACCGTCAAAAATGCGGGTGTTGTGTGGGCGGTTTCTCGAAAGCCGCCTTTTTTATTGAACGGCGGCAAAAAAACAAAAATTGTTTCCTTTTTTATAGCCGCGTTTGCGGTTGCGGAGAGGGAGCGAAGGAGGAAAATATGGCATCTGAAAAAAATATTGCACAAAAGGCGGAGGTTGTTGCGGAAATCAAAAAGATTATCGCAGACGCAAAGACTTTTATTCTCGTTGACTACCGCGGAATCACCGTTGCTCAGGACTTAACACTCCGTAACGAGTTCCGTAAAGAGGGCGTTTCATACAAAATTTACAAGAACACACTCATCAACAGAGCGTTAAAAGAGCTTGGAATCGAGGGTTTCGAAAAGGCGTTAAACGGAACTACCGCACTCGCGGCTTCGTCAACCGACCCCGTCGCACCGGCAAGAATCATCGTTAAAAAAGGCGACGAGTTCAAGAAATTGGAGGTTAAATGCGGGCTTGTTGAGAATAAATTCTCAAACAATGCGCAAATCATCTCGCTTTCGAAACTACCTTCAAGGGAGATTTTGCTTTCGCAATTACTCGGCTTGTTGCAGGCACCTATCGCTCAATTTGCAAGAGCATTGAATTTAGTAGCGGAACAGAAAGCGTAACAGCGATTCAAAGTATTGTTTTTAATAACGATATTAAAAATGATGTTTTAGCGGTAAGATGTCCGTACAAAATATCGAAACAAAAAGGTTATACTACCTTAAAAAGTACACAAGGAGAAAAATAAAATGGCAGATATTGCAAAAATAGTAGAAGAAGTCAGCGCGTTAACCGTAATCGAACTCAACGATTTAGTTAAAGCGATTGAGGTAAAGTTCGGCGTAAGCGCGGCAGCTCCGGTTGCAGCGGCAGGCGGCGCGGCAGTTGCGGCGGCTCCCGTAGAAGAAGAGAAGACGGAATTTGACGTCATCATCAAGTCGGCAGGCGCAAGCAAGTTAAACGTCATCAAGGCGTTACGTGAAATCGTTCCGGGACTCGGTCTTGTAGACGCGAAGAAGATGGCTGAGGAAGCACCGAAAGTCGTAAAACAAGGCGCGGACAAGAAAACCGCCGATGAAATCGCGAAGAAACTCAAGGACGCAGGCGCGGAAGTCGAAATTAAGTAGTTAACGGTCGCACTTTGTGCGGCTAAAAAAACACAACAGGACTGCCGCGGCGTACGCCTAAGCAGTCCCAAACAAAAAGCGGAAGAGCATAAGCTTGCCGCTTTTTGCTGTAATTAAGCAATTTTAACCACTAACCATTAGCCACTCATTAAAAAAGTTACTAATGATACAAAACTTTTGGCGTGGTTGTTTTTTGTTTTAACTTTCGGAGTTCGGCAGAGTTAAAAAAGTTACTAATGATACTAAACCTTTGGCGTGGTTGTTTTTTATTTTAGCTTTTTGTTAATTTACATACAGAGTATGGAAATTAACAAAATGTAAAAAAAGAAAAAACAAGAAAGTAGCGCAATAGCATAAAGCGCGTTAAAACGAAGAAACCGCGTTCAGACTGCCCGCTCGGCGGGCCGCCCCACGCGCAGTGGAAAAAGAAAAGTAAAAAATTGCAGAAAGCGCGTTAAAACGAAGAAACAGCGTTCAGACTGCCCGCTCGGCGGGCCGCCCAACGCGCAGTGGAAAAGGTTACTAAAAATTCAAAACCATTGGCGTTGTAGTATATTGTTGTAGCTTTTAGCTGATTTTGCATACGCCTTAAGCAAAATCAGCAAAATGTAAAAAAAGAAAAAACAAGAAAGTAGCGCATAGCACAAAACGCGTTAAAACGAAGAAACAGCGTTCAGACTGCCCGCTCAGCGGGCCGCCCCACGCGCAGTGGAAAAAGAAAAGCAAAACATTGCATAAAGCGCGTTAAAACACAGAAACCGCGTTCAGACTGCCCGCTCGGCGGGCCGCCCCACGCG
>JAISKW010000096.1 GCA_031260775.1 Christensenellaceae bacterium | reverse complement strand
AAAAGAAAGGTTTAGATATGCACAAAGGGCGCACGCCGTTGCGCCCTTTTTCGTGTCTTATGGGTATGGATTCTGCGTTAGCGCAGAATGACAACGCGGTTGTCCGCTCCCCCTGTTTCAATACGGTTGATAATTTGATACAATTAGAGGGTGAATTTAACGCCGAGAATAAAAGGAGAGATAAAAAAGAAGCATCCTGAGGACATAGATTTTGTAGGACTGAAGCCGGGCAACGGGGACTATTTTGCGGTGGTGTTTTGGCTGTGGGGATACGCATACACGAATGAAAACGGGAAGTTTTTGGTGGAGTTCACTTTGAATTCCGAGGAGAGAGCGGCGGAAATTATCGGCGAGTATAGCAAGCACGATATCGTAGTTTTAAGGAGAATGCGCGGCAAGGATATTGTGGTTTATGCGAAGCGTGCGCAGACTTGCATCGACATATTGGCATCCGTAATGGGCGGTTCGGAACTCTTTTTTGAGCTTTTAGACAAATTTAGCGTGTTCGAGCAATGGAATAATTGCACTCGGGTAAGCAACGGCGTGGCGGGAAACGTGGACAGAGCGGCGATAGCTTCGGCAAAACAAATGTCCGCAATCGAAAAAATAAAAGCGGCAGGCGCGTTGGAAGGACTTCCGTTACCGCTAAAAGAAGCGGCGGAGCTAAGATTTAATAACCCGAGCGCGACTGTCCCGGAGCTCGTTGAGCTTAGCGGCAACAAGCTTACGCAGAGCGCGTTCAACCATAGAATGCGGAAGATTGCGGTTGTGGCACAGGGGCTATAGAGTGAAGTAGCCGCGCTGTGAAGTGTCCGCGCCCGTGAAGTAGCCGCGCCCGTGAAGTAGTCGCGCTGTGAAGTATCCGCGCTGTGAAGTATCCGCGCCCGTGAAGTATCCGCGCTGTGAAGTATCCGCGTTGTGAAGTGTGCGCGCCCGTGAAGTCATAAGCGTATTAAGTTTGCACTTATACGCTTGCGGTTGAGGATAATTAGGTGTGTACAATAGGCGTTTTATTTTTGTCGCCCTGCGACGGTGTGCAGAACGACATAATGTATTGAATTACAACATAGATAAGCCATAAAGCTATTATCAATTATTTATTTGCAAAATGAACGCAATCATTTATTAATATATATATAATAACACAAGCGCAGTAAAAATCAATATATAATACCCCTTTCAAGCACATAGCTCCGATTGGTTTTGCGTTTGAGGGGGCGGGGCGCGGCGAGGGGTTGGGTGCGTTTCTTTGAAGTGCGGCGCGCCTCCCTTCCACGCAAAAACAACGTCTCTGCCGCAAAAGTGACATAAAGCGGGTATTTACTCGGGGGCGCATATTATAATAAAATATAATGAGTGAAAAAGGGTTCGTTAACAAAGTTCATAGCCATAGTCGTTGCGGCACTGATGTTAAGCATCGTATTTACGGCGTGCAAGGACAACGTAAGCGGCGGCAGCGATTTTTACATATTGAACTATGACCCCAACGACGGCGGCACGGGCAAGGTGTTTTTCCAACAGACGACGTTTTCGTTTGACGGAAGGAGCGTTATCGTTTTCCCGGTAGAGCCGATTCGTGAGGACGGATTTGCGTTTGACGGGTGGTATTTCGACAAGGACATCTGGCGCGAAAAGCTGACGGCGGAATATTTTTTAGAGCGGCCCTTGAAGGCAAGCGTAACGGTATTTGCAAAGTGGACGAGGGTTGAGGGCGCGCTCCTGCCTTCCGGCGGCGGCGAGCAGTTGGAGGCTTTCGCGGTTACGCTCGTATCGAACGACACGAGAGAAGCGGCTAATTTTCTATCCGGAGGCGTGTTAACGCTCGCCGAGGCGCAGTCATATTTCGGCAAAAGAGAAGAATACTTATTGCCGACGTTCGTTTTAGCGGACGGGTCGGAAGCGGTGTTCCCGATTGTTAATCCTATGGGAGGCACGATAACGCTTTATACATCGTGGACGATGCGTACCTATCCGTTGTATTTTGACGTCAACGGTGACGGCGAATTTGGCCAAGGAGACTGGGGCGACGAGAAAATTCCGCTCAGAGAAATTAAAAAAGGTGAAATTGCAACGCTGCCGTTGAACCTCTATTACCCGAAAATTGAAAACGAAAGATATCAAACAAACGGCTGGCTTTTGACAGAAGACGACGACAAGCTGTACAGGAATGCGGAAGCAATGTTACCCGATGACAGCGAAATTTATGTAAAAGTAAAGCTCGTTGACGCTTTAAGCGGAGCGGAGCGCAAAACGGGCGACCCGTACGAGGTTGTGTTAACCGACGGCGCGGTGAGGTTCCATGCGGACTTGGTCAAGGAAATTAAAATTGAGTTCTACGGGAACTATGACGGCGCGGCGGAGATTTCAACCTCGCAGCTGATGCCCGACGAGAGTTATGTGTATACCGCCGGCGACGTGTTTGCAGTCCCCGGGCGCGGAACGATGCAAAAGCCCGGTACAAGGTTCGTAAAATGGCTCGTTACGGGAGGCGATTTCATAGGTGACTACGCGGCGACACCGTTCGCAAGAGACGAATCTTTCGCGTTAAAAGCAAGTAATTATGTGTTTGTCGCCGTGTGGGAAAACTTGTACACTCTGTCGGTTTACAGAACGTATACGCAGTTTTCGGAGGCTAAGATCGAGGCCGACGGTTTTGGTGTCATCAGCGGAACGGAGGTAGAGGGCAAGCTTGTAAGGACATATACGGAAATAGCGAAGGGCGACATTGTCAGGTTAGAGCTTGTCGAAGTGCCGTCCGGCTCGCCCGAAACGGTGCGCTATAGCTTTGACGGGTATGAAATCGCAAACGGCGCGGGGGTAAGCTATGCAAATCCCGCGGACTTAGCGACCGAAACTACGGGCGGTACGACGGTAGTTCACGATTATTTTGAATACGAATTCGACGCGGAAGCCGACGTCGTTTTATATGCCGTAAGAAGCGAGCAATCAACGTATTCGGTGGTGTACGATTTCGGAAACAACGATTTCTATGACGAAAACCCCGGTAGTTCATACGCCGACAAATTGCTGTTAAAGCCTATTAATGCAAACGACCGGGATACTATCCCTGCGTTGCTGTCCGTCTCTCATGACGGCGTACCGTATAGGTACAGCGATTTCGGATATTTCTATTTTAACAGCGTGACGGAGCAAGCCGCAGCGGGTGCCGCTGCGACGCCGGTCGATAAGTTTAAGGACGACCTGTTGATAGTGTTGCAGGCGTCGCCGCAAAGGAAAAATTACAAATTCTTGGGCTTTACCGATAAGGGAGCGGCGTACGACTCCGAAAACGACGAGCTTTATGCGCCGGGGAGGCAGCTTGAAATGCCGGGTAATAACGTGACGTTTACCGCGGTTTGGGAAAGGAACACTGCGGATTTGCGGTTCAGATACTATATCGAAACCTCGGCGGGAGTTTATTCCGAGGTGGCTATGGCGGCGTTTATCGATTCGGGGGAGTTGGTGAATACGGCGAACGAAAAGCTTGAGTACAATACCGGTGAGTACAGCTTAGTCGGTACGGTTTCGTTTGCGGGCTACTCGGGGTATTCGCTTCTAGCATTTTACAGTGATAGGGAAATGACGAAAGATATTTCGAAAATACCCACAAAGAGAATTGTAACGGCACTCGGCTCGTCGGAGGGGTCAATCGAGAGCTTTGCCGCAACAACGGTTTACGTGCTTATGACGCGTACAACTACTAACATAACGTTTACCGTGGATAGCACGAAGGAGATTGCGTATTACGGAGGGTTCTATCCGGCAAGCGGCTTTACGAAAACGTTCTCCGTGTATTACGACAGCGTGAACTCGGCGGCGGGCGGCTTTATTACGGAGCTGAATGCCGCGTTGAACACGTTCCCCCGTCCGCAGGGAATGACCGAAATTGCGGTTTATAAAAAGTACAACGGAGAGGCGTGGGAAATTATCGAGCTGCCCGACCCGACCGCAAATTGGCGGTACAAGGCCGGAGCGCAAGAGTATTCGGTCGTGTTTACCGAAAAAGGGACCGACGGTATCCGCTATACCTTAAAGGCGGACGGAACGTATGCGGTAACGGGGTTTAGTTATACTGCGGACGATTATATTATTATTCCGTCGTATTATCAGGGCAAGCCGGTAACTTATATCGATAAACGTGCGTTTGCCGAGGCGGCAAACGGAAAGATTATTGTAATTCCGAACACCGTCATTAAAAACGTAAGCGATGCTGTGTATACGGTTTCGCCGTACGGTATAAACGTAGAGGCTTTTAGTGGGGCTACGGGGTATTATTTGTACGGAAAAAGCGATATGAGCGCGTTCTCTGGCTCGTACGGAGCCGGCTGTGCGGGAACGCTTGTTTATGACGAAACCGGCGAAATAGAGGGTTGGAGATATATTTACCAAGACGTTGGCGGCGTTCTTACGTCGTTGCCTACGGTAAAAACGAATGCAAATACAACCGCAAGCGGTGTGTTTACATTCGATGTCGGTGGTAATACGGTTACCGGAATAGGAGACAAGGGTTTGATTGTTGATAATAAGGTGTTTATACCGGCATATTCGGAAGCCGGAAAGCCGGTTTACAGTATCGGGGTGAGTGCTTTCAGCGTGGCGGCGACGTTGCTTGAATCCGGGGATATCACGAGCATCTACATTCCGTGGACGGTAAACGACATAGCGGCGAACGCTTTTAACCAAAATTTCGGGATTATGTTTGAGGTTGACCCGAACAATAAATATTACTACGCGGTCGAAGGCGCACTGTATAAACGCGACGGAGACGTTTTGGTTTATTCACCGAACGATTAGGAGACGAAACAGTGAAAAAAAGGTTGCTGGAAATCATAATAATACTGTTCCTCGCCGTATTTGCGGGAGCGATGCTTGTGTCGTGCAAAAACAATGAGGCTCAGTTGTACGACATTCTGTTCGACGTTGACGGCGGTGCGCCGCTCGAGTCGGTTATAGGCGATAACGTTATTCTTCCTACGACAACAAAGGAGGGCTTCGTTCTCAGAGGTTGGGAATTCGCAAACGGCGCGTTTGCCGGCGAGCCGGGTAAAAAAATCGTTGTCGGCGGCGATATCGTGCTGAAAGCCGTATGGGAGACGGGCTATGCGTTCGTGTTCCGTGCGAATATCCCCTACGACCCACAAGGATATTTGAGTCAAAAGGAATCGAAATACGAGTTTGCAACGTTGTATTTCCCCGCAGAACAGCTGCACCCTACGCCGCCCGCAACCTTTTTAACCTATCCAAATAAGGTAAAAACAATTGAAAACGACCGTGAATTTGCCTCGCGTACGGGTCTTGCAGAGCGTAAAATAGTGGAATTAAGAGCCTTGGCAGGGGATAGAACCCTCCCGGGTTGGGAAGCGGCGCAGAATGAATTGAACGCTATTTTGGAGCAAATCGGGTATTTGAAAATAGGCACCGAGCCGTCGGTATACGGCTACGAATTAGAGCCCGATTGGAGAAGCCGTCTCGAGGGTATGGACATAGACCATAACGATTACGGCGCGTCAAACAACGTTTTCGAGTTTGAGTTGAAGCCGAAAAAAATTACAATCGCTTTTGAAAACAACGTAATCGCCGACGGTCAAAGGTTAAACGATACGCTGAGTTACAATCAGGCGGGCGTTGTGTACGGCGGAGATACGGAGTACCGTACGGTATATGTAAAACGCGGAGGTCAGGACGTCGCACTGAATTCACTTTTAATCGAATACGGCTCGGCATCGTTTAGGTCGGACCTTAGTAAAATCCGTCCGGTCAGCGACAACTACGAGTACGACGGCGGTTGGACTTACTACGATGCAAGCGCGGGGCTCAGGAAGATATTCCGAATAGACGACGCCGATTACAACACGCTCGCGTTTGCCGAAAATATGGTTTTGAGTCCCAATATGGTACCTTTAGGAAGCCGCGGACTTCAATATAAGCTAAATGCGGACAAGGACGGGTATGTTGTGTATTGCACCGGGCCTTTGAGTGTTAACGTCATTGTGCCGGATACGTACGCGGGGTTGCCCGTCACGGAAATAGATGCGAGAACGTTCAGCGTTTCGCAGTCGGTTGCGGAGCTGTTGCCGATTAATAATACGGCGGCAAGCGTCAAAACGATTAGGCTTCCTTCGAGCATAAAAACGATAGGGAGCGAAGCGTTCAAGGGTGCAAGCTCCTTGACGAAGGTGTTCACGGGGACGGAAGGCAGCGGCGTGTTCCTGCCGAGGGATTTGGAGTCCTTAGGTCGCGGCGCGTTTATGGGCTGTACGTCGCTTTTGGAGATTAATATTCCGCTTAACGTTTCGGATATACCCGAGGATGCGTTTATGGACTGCACGTCGCTGATAAGAGTGATAACGACGGCGAGTCAGGAAAAGGGGTTAAGAAGAATAGGTGCGTACGCTTTTTACGGTTGCACGGCGTTGCCGTCGTTCCCTTTCCGCGAAACCACGGTGGAAATAGGCGAAAGCGCGTTCGAAAACTGCACGTCACTTGTGCATTTGGACAATTTTGAAGCGTCGGGAATAGAGTTGATTAACAAAAAAGCGTTTTATAATTGCACGTCGCTCATGAACGTTTCGTCGCCGGTAGCGTTGAAATTAGTCGGAGACGAAGCGTTTTCGGGCTGCACAAGATTGTATAAATTTCAAATGGGCAACGGATTGTTGGAGATAGGGCGCGAGGCGTTTAAGGGCGTCGCGCAGGAAACGTTTACCGTACCGCGCACGGTGCAAAAAGTCGGTGCAAGAGCGTTTTATAACGCGAGAACGATAAATTATTTTCCGAGCGACGTGAACGTTGGTTGGAGTGATGAGTGGAATTTGACGGAGTATACGACGGTATAACGGAACGAGAGGACGATTGCGTTGTCGTTCTGCGCAAAGTCGCATAATCCATAGCATAACGGGAGAGGCAAAAAGACAGTGAGGAAATTATGGTAAAAACAAACAAAATATTGGGTAGGAGTGCAAAAATCAAGGCGGCGGCAGGCTTCCTTGTTTTTGCGTTGCTTGTGATGTCCTTGGGCATCTTCGCCTATATCAAGGACAGCGAACGGAACTCCGGTAACGGCGCGTACGCCGCGGACCCCTTGAGTCGGACTGTAAGTACTGCCGGCGGAGACACAATCGAATATGCTTGGGCGTCGGATTCGTCGTTTGCAAACCCTGCGAGCGCAATCAACGGCGCCTTTATCGGAGCCTCATCGAACGGACTTTCCACGGCAAGCGCGAGCCAGTATTACAGAGAATCACAAACGGTAACATTGAGTATTTCCTCGCTTGCCGATATGAACACCAAAGATTTAACGCTCCCCGCGCCGATTGACGGCTATAAATACGTCGCGGGTATGGAAACATGGTCAACCCCGTCGTATAGTGCAAGGCACGCGCCGGGAGTTGCCGCCTCTTTTGCCGGGCAAACGGTTTTGGGCGACGGGTATTACGGAACGGCGGCAAACTTTAGTGCGAATTTTTCACACGACCTTGTTATTAATTTTGAGGGCGAAATGAAGGGGCTTGTTAATGCGGGCAGATTGAGAATGACTATCGGGGCGCAGGTTGTGGATTATAACATGACTGACGTCAGGACCATTGCAAACCCAGGCTTAAGCGGTCAGGCTAAATACACTCCTACTAATGAGGGGCACGGGGATGGTACCTTTAATTATTTGCTATATGATGAGAGTAAAATGGTGCAAGCACCGGGAACCAACTACTATTCCCCGGTAAATACTGATAATAAAAGCGTCGCAGGTTCGGCACCGGATATTAATGATGCGATACAGTTGAAAACGGGAGGCACGGCAGGAAGTTTACTTAATGTCGGAGTTGTTGCAAATGGAGTTCTGAGTTATGATGGCAGCGCAAATGCGGTAGTTAAACTTTCGCTTGTTGTTAATGATTATAGGAGCAATAATATAAGTGGAGATTCGAGCGCGGCAATAGTTGGTAACGTAGATGAAAGGGTACAAACAGGTCCTCTTGATAACAATTTCAATATAATTACACACCCTGATTTTCACTATATTACACCGAAGTTTACAGTATACGGATATAAGCCGTATGCGAAGATAGATGCGGATACATTTTCGCTGAGGTTGTATTTTGACAAGCCGACGGACGAGAAGATTT
>JAISKW010000082.1 GCA_031260775.1 Christensenellaceae bacterium | reverse complement strand
AACGATTGCAAAACGCCTATATAGTCCAAAATGTCGTAGTCAACCCATTTCAGCCCTTGCGAAAAGTCGATTCCGTCAACGGTTTTACCGTCGAACGGCAGAACTGCGGTACGCGGCACGGAAACGGGCGAATTGAGCGCAACCTCAAGTTCGGGGTTCCGAACATATTTATTCAGAACCTCATCCAAGCGTATTATATCAATAGGCTTTGCAATAAACGCTGCAAATCCACCCGCCAAAAAGACGTCTTCGTTACCCAAAACCGCATTCGCCGTGAGTGCTATTACGGGCAAATTCAGAGCGTATGGAGAGCCTAATTCGCGGATATGCGACAGGGTTTCGATGCCGTCCATTTCGGGCATCATATGGTCCATAAACACGGCGTCGTAAGTGCGGTCGGAGTTCGAAATAAGGCTCAGCGCACTCTTTCCCGAAAGTACGGTGTCCACGGTTATCCCGTAGGGTTTCAGGAGGTTTTTGGCGACCATCAGGTTTGTTTGAACGTCGTCAACGACCAAAACACGCGCGTACGGCATAGGCGTTCGGGCTAATTTTTTGCGCAAATCTTGCTTGCTGTCGTTATATTTCATTGAGGATAACGCTTTCGAAATATCCTCTCCCAAGACCTTTACCCCGACAACTTTTTGCTTGAAACGCACGGTGAATACCGACCCTACTCCGTACTCGCTCGCAACCGTAACGCTTCCGCCCATCATTTCTGCAAGGTTTTTTGTTATTGCAAGCCCTAAACCCGTACCTTCGATATGGCGGTTTTTGTTGATATCCACGCGCGAAAAGTTCTTGAACAAAAGGTCGATATCCTCTTTTTTTATGCCCTTGCCCGTATCGGTAACGGAGCTGACTATTAACACTTCGTCGGGGATTCCTGACGGCTCCGCTTGAATTTTCCAAACGACGCTGCCCGACGGAGTATACTTAATGGCGTTTGAAATTAGATTATTGAAAACTTGTTTGATGCGGATTTCGTCGCCGAGCATACGCGAGGGGAGGCTCGCGGCGGCGTCTACGGTAAAATTTATGGACTTTTCACCTATTCTGAACGAATTTATTACGGCGATATCGTTCAAAAGGCTTGCCGTATCGTACTCGACGGGGCTTAGGCTGAACTGTCCCGATTCGGTTTTTGAAATGTCCAAAAGGTCGTTTATGATGCCGAGCAGCGTCATACTCGAAGAGCTAATTTCGGATACCTTTTCGGCAGTATCGGGAGTCAAATTCGCGGTTTCGTCGTTCAGAATGATATCCGAAAGTCCGATTACGGCGTTGAGCGGCGTGCGCATTTCGTGCGACATATGCGCGAGAAACTCGGTTTTTGCGAGTGAAGCTTTTGCCGAAACCTCAAGGCTTTTTTCTAATTCCGCATAAGGGCGTTTCAAGTATTTCGTACCGAACAATACCGCCGCCGTGGCAAGCAATGTACAAATAAGTGCGACAATGAGAAAGCCGTTACGCGAGTCGCGCACGGGGCTTTCCTTATCCGGCACAACAACGCCTAAAATGAACCCGGTACCGTCAATTTGGCGGTATGCGCAGATGCGCGATTCGCCGTTCAGCTTATACGAACCTATACCTGACGGACCGGTTATTGCGTTTGAAAGCAGCTCCGCGACGTCTTTCAATTCTTTATTTTCTGTCGCTTTGTAAGCTTTAAGAAAGTTGTTTCGGTTTAATACGTAGCTTAAATCGCTGTTTGCAAGTATAGTGCCCTCCGTATCGTCAACGAAGATATGCCCCGTTTCAATTATGGTAAAGTCCTTAAGCATATCGTAAAAAAACAGCCCGTCAACCGCTGCAATTTCGATATGCTCGGGAGTTATAGTTGCTCCGGTATCGATTTCAATCAACTGCAATTCGGTATATACGGGAACGGCGATATACATAACAAGGCTGTCGGGGTCGGGCTTTCCGTCTGTGTTCCAAGCATAGTATGTCGTGGAAAGACCGATATTGCCGTTTAAGGAACTCTTAAAGTAATCGCCGTCAAAGTATTCTTGCGGCGGCATCCACTCGCTAAATTCGGCATATTTGGGGTGGGCGTACAGCGAGGGCGAGGCGGATTCGTCAAGGTCATAGATAAAAATGCCTTTGAAAAAACCGCCGGTATGGACATAAATATTAATTTCGTCGGCAACGGTAACATCGCGCCATTCGCCGGGCACGGTTATTAAGTTTTCGGGGTCTTGCGGGTCGTCAACGATGTTATCCCATTCGATACCGATAAAGTGTGCGGAGATTGCCGCGTTAAAAACAAGGCTGTCTATGCGCGCTTTTATTGAATCCGCCGCCATTTCGCTGACCAAAATGAGGTCGGATTCCACGGTCTTCCTGATTTTTCTTGAGGTATAAATGCCGCCCGCGCCGACTCCCGCTATAATAATCACGGCGGCAACCGATGCTATAGTAAAAAACAGCTTTGTTGCCACGGGGATTTTTTCGATTTTTTCTTTTAGTGTTTGCATGCCCTTTATTGCTTTTTTAGTTTAGACGATACTGTTTGCGTTCGAAAACGAAGAAATTTTACTTAGATAAAGTGCAATATTAACAATAGGACATAAGAGAGGATGATTGAATTGTTGTTTTGCGCGAAGTCGCAGAATCCGTACGGTGCAAGGCTTGTACCCTGCGGGGAGTGTACAACGCGTTGTTATTCTGTGCGAAGTCGCAGAATCGTACGTTGCAAGGATTGTACCCTGCGACTCCGTGCAGTGTGACAAAACAACACGCAGATTGTTCACACCTACCCTGCGATTTCACGCAAGATGACAAACAGTCAGTCGTTCAAACTTCGGGTTGTTTATAACGATAAATCTACCGTAGTATGGTGCGCGGCGACTGCACGGACGCTGGTGATGAGCTGCAAAACCGTATCCTTATTCCCGTTTGCGGGCGAGGTTAAAAGAACCGAAAGGTTCGCTCCGTATAAACGGTAACGGTAATTCAGGTCGTTGCCGCGGAATAAATCGTAATACGCGCGCCCTTCACGGATTTTTGCCTTTTCACCGCCGGGAGTTGCATCGTTCAGTACCGCGTCGAGCGCGACTTCTTCAACCGCTCTCAAAGATGTAATCAGCGATTTTTTGGTCTGGAACGGCTGCGATGCGCCGACGATATTCCCTCCCGAGGTCTTTATTTTGAACCTATAATAGCCGTTTGTATCGTTGAATACGACAATTTGACCCTTGTCCTTTGCTTGCTCGGTAAGAGTTTTTGAGCCTTCGGCGGCATAATCCTCTTTTAACAGTTTCAGCTTTTGCGCTTTTACCTCTTGCGGCGCGCTCTCCTCAACCGCTACCGGCTTTTTTACCGAGAAGATGTCGGGAACCGATTCGTCCGTCGCATACTCCGTTGAATCGCGCTCCGGGCGTGTCGCTTTTGCGGATTCGGTCTGCGTTTCCGCTTTTGCATTGTTGACTTCCGTTTGCTCCGCGGGTGCCGCCTTTTTCGCTTTTTTCTTCTTCAGAAGGCTCCTCAATATGAGGAAAAAGCAAAGGAAAAGTACCGCAGCTAATGCGAAGCAGATGATGAGTTTGTACTCACTTATGAATTCAGGTAACTCGAAATTAAGCATATTTTTTATATTTGAATGCATCGTTTCAGCATTCTCATTTTTCATTTATAAATCGGCGGCTACTAAATTAGTGCCCGAACCTTGCGTATCTCTTTGACAATTGCGCGCACATTTTGTTTGCAAACTTCAGCTGTTTTTCGGTGATTTTGCGTTCGGACTTCGGCATTGCCTCGCTAAGCCTCTCCGTTTCTATCTTCGAAGCGCGCGTATAATACCTTAAACTTGTCGCGAGAAGTCTTCCGCAACGCGTATATTTCAGAAGCCGTTTATTGTAATAAACCGGAGTGATAACCGTTCCGTTGATTGTCGCGGGTGCGGCAATATGACATGTGGCGGATAGTTCGCAGTCCGCACAGGATTTTATTCCGAAGTTCCTTTCGTAATCTATGTATTTAACCTTCATAACTACTCCTTAATATTCTAAAACGGTAACGGCTTATCGCCGATATCCAAATGCGGACGGAACGCCTTGTCGCTGTCCGAAATAACCTGCTTTTGCGACTGTCCGCGGTTCTGCATTTTAGCTTCCAACGCGTTGCGCTGCGGATACTCGAACTTCAGTCCTTGCAACTGCGCTTCCTTTATTAAACTCAAGAGGTGTGCAAAGTTGTTTGCCGCATATTCGTCGCTTTTCGTTACGAGTTTTGACTTTACTATCTCGGTTTTCTTTTTAAGCGCGGTATTATTGTCCGCATTCGTATGGTATAGGCACAGGAATTTGTTGCGCATTACAAGCGAAATTCCAAACCCGAGAATGCTTATCCCCGCCAAAATCAGCCACGGTAAATAGTCGCTTAATTCCGCGCCTTCCTTGAATAATGCGAACACAAAGAGCGGTAAAAACACAAGCATTGCCGCAAAGAACGACGTTGTAATTACCGGGCGCACGCGCTTTTCCGTTTGTAATTCCGCGTTGAAAGGCGAAAGGAACAGCTCGGTGGGTTTGTCGCACAGGCAGTGCTTTGCGTCGTCTAATTCCGCTTGGAACAGACGGCTCATTGTCGTTGCGTAGTTCGCGGTGAGCGTGAACTCCTGTCCGATAAGCTCCGCAAGATACGCATATACCGATTGGATTGCGTCGGTGAGGTCGGTCGTGTTAACAGCGAGGGCGGCTTGCAGCAATGCGCACGCCCGTTTGAACGATAATACCTCTTTAAGGTCGTTCAATATTCCGTTCCGCGCCGCGGCTTCGCCGAACTGCCCGTCGGTTAGCTTCTTTGCTCTTTCGCAAATTACGTCTAAACTGCGCTCGATTTCGGGTGCGCACAGCTCGATAAGCTCCTCAAGAGGCTTGCCGGACTTAATTTCCTTTGCGTACTCGCCGTAAGAGGACTTCAGAACCTGCGAGACGGCTTGCAAAGTGTCCTTATTAAGTCCGTCCTTGTCCGAATCGGAATACAAAAGGTCGGTAGCCGAAACGAGTTTGTCCACCGATTTTACGGTATAGTTGTTGTAAATATCGCTTATTTCCTTGCGGAGTTTCACTTTTACGCCGTCGCAAGCATTGATTATGCTTTGCGCAAAAAGCTCCGCGACGTCCACCTTTTTGTACCTTTCGGGGCCCTCTAAGGTCTCATTTTTAAGTTTGGCGAGGTGGTTTGAAATTGCCTTATCTTCCGCGTTAAGAATCGCCGTTATTGCCGAAAGGAACGCTTTTATGTTCTGCGTTACCTTTGCGATATCGTTATAGCGGACTTCAAGATACTTGATTATCGTCGGATATTCTCTCACGCGTCCGTTTTTTTCCTCGGGCGACAGGTGGTCGGCAATTGCGTGGTTAATTTCAAAGCGGATACGCAGTTGATATGTGAGCCCGCGCGCGACCTGCAGGGGGGTAGGATGAGTCCAATTTACTTTCGAGCGGACGCCGCCTGCGGTGAAATATTTGTTGAAAAGCGTTTTTGCGGTCAAGCCCGACGCGAAAACGGGGGCTTTGAAGATGCCCGATTCGGAATTTTTTAAGCTTGCGGTAACGTTATTCTTCGCGGCGTTGACCCTTTGTAAAAATTCGCTTGTCGCCTCGTAATTCGTTCTCGCCTTTGCCTCTCTTTCGGAGGTATTCTTTAACGCGCTCGGGGTGATAACCTCGATATCTACCGAATTGTCTCTGAGGTCTAA
>JAISKW010000021.1 GCA_031260775.1 Christensenellaceae bacterium | reverse complement strand
TCCTTGATTCGCGGACACATCACAATGTCCTTCTGCTCGGTTATTGTAAAGTCTTCGTCCGCCTTAACATACCCGAACGAACACATCGAACCGCTGCGCGGGTTTCCGTTTGAGCTTTCGCTGTCAAATGATAGAAATTTCATAATAGTTGCGCCCCCTTTACTTCGTAAAGTGCGGTGCATAATTCACAATTTTGCGCTTAAAAAGGACAAATCAAACGCCTTTTTGTACACGGTTTTGGCTTTTTGATAGCTCGTTTCGTCAAAGCCCGCAAGCCGTTCGAGCATAACGCCGGAATTTACTTCCAAAACCGAAAATGCGCCGTCGGAGTTTTCGATAATATCTACGGAGGCGAACACAAGATTAAGCGCGTTTAAGGCTTTTTTCGCCGTTTTAATTATAGTTTCCTTAATGCTTTCGGGCAATTCAAAGCAAGGAACGCTCCCTAATCCTAAGTTATGACGAGGATTCAAAAGAACCGTCTCGCCCTTTTTCGGCACATAGCAACCGTCCAATTTATCGTCTAATACAACCTTTTTATAGCGGTTTTCCGCATTTTTAGCCGTATTAAACAATTCGTTTACCGTTGAAACCCCGTCACCCGTAATACCGGGACGCAATTTTTTATAAGTAATTTCCGCAATGCCGTTAAGCATAATTACGCGGTATTCGTCTTTTATATCTATAAACGGACAAATCGCAACGTCCTGATTCAGGGCAAATATGCCGCTTGCATATTCAAAAGCCTCCTCGGCGGTATCGGCGAAAAAGACATTTTCGCCCCCCGTACCGGCGTTCGGTTTGACCACAACTTTCGGATATTTGCCGCAAAAGTCGTATATTCGCCGCTTGTTCGGCGTGTTCGAAATAAATAAAGGACTTGTCGCATCGGGCATAAAATACTCGTGATGCACCGCCTTGAGTCTTAGAGAGTTCAAAACCGCGCTTGTTGTCGCTTTGTCGTTTGCAACCTCCGCCGACGCCGCATTGTTCAGAGGGAACAGATACCCGTGTATGTAAACGGGCGTTCCGCCCTTTTCGGGCGCGAATGCAAACACCCAACCGTTTGCAAAAATACCGTACTTTTTGCCCGATTCCTTTGCAATTTCGCACAATATTTTGTATGTGTTGGTGTTCTGATTCACGGTCTAAATAAAATTCTTTTTAATTGTAAACTTTCTTTCGGTTTCGCTTATAACCTCGATATCGATGCTTATAATTTTCTTAATTGCGGGGATGTTAAGTTTGTTCCATTCTAAAACGAAGCACGCGTCGTGAAAAAGTAAATACTCCGCGATATCCTCGTTGTCCTTCTCGGTTCTCCTGTACATATCGGCATGTACAAACGGGATTCTCCCCGATTTATATTCCTTTACAGTAATGAACGTCGGGCTTGTTACGGTCTCCGTAATGCCGAGTTCGGATGCCAAAAACTTAGTAAACGTCGTTTTGCCCGCGCCGAGTTCGCCGTTCAACAGGATAACCTCGCCGCCCTTTAATCCCTCTGCAACGGCTTTGGCAAGGGCACACGTATCGCTTAGGGTATTTACTTGTGTTTCAAAAACGGTAACGGCTTGCATATCATTTTTAGACCCATCTTTCGTCAACCGAAAGAACTGTTTCGCCTTTTTCAATCGATTTTTTCACGTCGATTGTACGCTGATTTGCCGAGCCTTTGAACTTCAAATCCAAATCGAAAAGCGATTCGACCCACTCGCCGTCAACAATGACGTCGCAGTAATTCAAAAGCTCTCTTGCCCCTTTAAGAAGCGCGCCTTTTTCGGCAACTAAATCCTCAAACTGATAGCCCGTATATGCCGCGACCTCGAAGCCTTTTGACTTTACAAGCTTTGCAAACGGAATTAACGCCTCGCTTTGGCAAAACGGCTCGCCGCCCGAGAGGGTCACACCCGAGTACAGCGCAAAGTTGCCCGAGTATGCATGGGTTAAAAAATCGTCAAAAAGAGCCTCCGCAGTGTAAGCCGTGCCGCCCTCGAAAGGTTGCGTTTGCGGATTGTGGCAGTTGGCGCACCGCCGCGGACACCCCTGCAAAAACAAGGTGTATCTAAGCCCCGGGCCGTCCGCCGCCGAGTTTTTTTGGAAGCCTGCGATGCTAATCATTATTTTCCGCAGCAGTGCTTGTATTTTTTACCGCTGCCGCACGGGCACGGGTCGTTCGGATTAACCTTTTTAATAAGACGCGTTTGCGTAATATGGCGTTGACGCTCCATTTCTTGAAGGTTAATTTTATTAATAACGTCGTCGATATTCCACTTCGCAAGCCAACGTGCGGTGTTGCGCTGAACACGTGAAATCATCTCGTCAAAGAGCTGCGTGCCCTCGCGGCGGTACTCGATAACGGGGTCGCGTTGTGCATAGCCTCTTAAACCGATACCCTTTCTTAGGGCATCCATATTGTCGATATGGTTTACCCAATTGCGGTCAACGGTGGACAAAAGAATATCGCGTTCGGCCTTGTCAACCAAAATCCCCGCTTCCTTGCCGCGTTTTAATTTTTCCTCATACTGCTCTTTTGCTTTTGCGGCGATTGACTCGGAAATACTCTCCGCCGAAAGGTGATTAGCAAGAGCCATTTCGGAGGTCACAAAATTCGTGTCCTTTTCAAGTAAGTATGCCTCAACCTTTTGGTTGAAAGCATCGTAATCGATGTGCGTTTCGTCGGCTACAAAGAATTCGGCGGTGATGTCGTCGGAGAGGGGCTTGAAGTATTTAATTACTTGGTCGTGAACGTCCGCACCGTTCAAAATTTCGTTCCTTTCGGAGTAAATCAATTTGCGTTGTGCGTTCATAACGTCGTCGTAGTTCAAAACGAAACGGCGGCGTTGATAGTTGTTTTCCTCGCACCGTTTTTGCGCGTTTTCGACTTGCTTTGAAAGCATCGGCGATTGAATTTCGGTTTCCTCGTCCTTAGTTAACGCCATAAGAATGCCTTTCATCCTGTCGCCGCCGAAAAGGCGTAGCAAATCGTCCTCGAACGATAGGTAAAAGCACGAGCTGCCGGGGTCGCCTTGACGGCCTGCACGACCGCGCAACTGGTTGTCGATACGGCGGCTTTCGTGCCGTTCGGTGCCGATAACGCGCAAACCGCCGGCGGCTATTACTTTTACTTTTTCCGCTTCGGTTTCGGTTTTGATGTCCGCTATTAGCTCGTTAAAGCGCGCACGTGCAACGAGCAACCTCTCGTCGTAAATGCTGTTTTTCGCAACGGCTATTTCAATTTCTTCGGGAGTGAACTTCTCGGTCGCCATAATTTCGCGCGCCTTAAATTCGGGGTTGCCGCCGAGCAAAATATCCGTACCGCGACCTGCCATGTTGGTGGCGATTGTAACGGCGGAAAGCATACCCGCTTGAGCGATTATGCGCGCCTCGGCGGTGTGGTTTTTTGCGTTTAATACATTATGACGGATACCTTTTTTGCGAAGAAGTGTACTTAAATATTCGCTCGCTTCAACGTTTGTCGTACCGACAAGCACCGGCTGACCTTTGACAAAGCAAGCTTCGATGTCGGCAATTGCCGCCGAATACTTCATATCCTTGCCCATATAAATCTTGTCCGCCTCGTCGCGCCTCACGTTCGGGCGGTTACTCGGCACGGGGACGACGTCAAGCGCGTAAATTCCGTTGAATTCCGCCTCCTCCGTGATAGCCGTACCCGTCATACCCGACAGTTTTTTGTACAAGCGGAACAGGTTTTGGAAAGTAATGGTCGCGATTGTTTTGTTCTCTTTACGGACGGTTACTTGTTCTTTCGCCTCGATTGCTTGGTGCAAGCCCTCGGAGTAGCGTCTGCCCAGCATTTTACGCCCGGTGAACTCGTCAACGATAACGATTTCGCCGTCCTCAACGATGTAGTCCTGGTCAAGGAACATAATGTAGTTGGCACGGAGCGCGGAATTGATTTTTGAAGCGATGTCGGCGTTTTCGGAGTCGCCTAAGTTGGATATTCTGAAGAATCTTTCGGCTTTGGTGATACCCTTGTCGGTCAGGAAAATGTGCTTGTCTTTTTCGTCTAAAATATAGTCGTTTTCCTCGTTGTTAGCGATTTCGTCCACATTGCCCTTGGCGTCCAAAACGGCTTCGAATTTGTCCAAGGTTTGCACGAATTTGTTTGAAAGAACGTACAATTCGTTGCTTTCGCTTGCGGGCGCGGAGATTATTAAAGGGGTGCGCGCTTCGTCGATTAAAATTGAGTCAACCTCGTCAACAATGGCGAAGTTTTGACCGCGCTGCATAACGCGAACGAGTTCGTTTGCCATATTATCGCGCAAATAGTCGAAGCCTAACTCGTTGTTTGTCGCATAAGTTATGTCGCAAGCGTAGGCGGCTTTTTTGTGGTCAAAGGGCATATTCGGAAGGATTACACCGACCGTCATACCTAAGAAATTAAAGATTTTACCCATCCACTCGGCGTCACGCTTTGCGAGGTAGTCGTTGACGGTTACGATGTGAACGCCGCCGCCGGAGAGTGCGTTGAGATAAGCCGGGAGGGTAGCGACAAGGGTTTTACCTTCACCGGTTTGCATTTCGGCGATTCTGCCCTGATGTAAAACGATGCCGCCGATGAGCTGTACGCGGAAATGTCGCATATTTAGTACCCTTTTGCCCGCCTCGCGAACGACGGCAAAGGCTTCGGGGAGTAAATCGTCAAGGGTCTCGCCGTCCTTAAATCTTTGTCTAAAAAGCTCGGTTTGCTCTTTTAGTTCGATGTCAGTCATTAGCGAGAATTTAGGTTCTAAGTCCTCAACTTCCTGCGCAATAACGTCCAACTTGTTAACTTGTTTCTGTTTGTTCCTTTTGAACAACCAATCAAATAATCCCATTTTTGAAAAACGGCTCGCGAAAAATAGCATAAAGAGCCGTATAAATTATAACCTTATAAAGCGGTTTTAATAAATAATAAAAAATCCGCGGATTTCTCGCGGATTTAGTGGTTGTGGTTTTGGTGGAAACAGTAGGGCTCGAACCTACGACATCCTGCTTGTAAGGCAGGCGCTCTCCCAGC
>JAISKW010000175.1 GCA_031260775.1 Christensenellaceae bacterium | reverse complement strand
CGAATACCTGTTTTCGTACAAAGTCAACGACGAAACGTACGCCGTTTTAACCGCGGAAGAATACTCCGCGGAGGATAGAGAATACATTAAAACCGTCTACTACGGCATCGCAAAAAACTTTTATAAGCTTTTGGATATCGTGGGCGACTCTACCGAAAACTTCAAATTAGAAAAGATTTTCAAGGCGGATTTCGCCGCAATATTGATTTCCGCGTACGAAATGCTATGGGTTAAAGACATTCCCGCATCTGTTTCAATAAACGAAGCCGTGGAATTATCGAAGGTTTACTCTACTGCGGACGGATATAAATTCGTGAACGGCGTGCTGTCGGGCATCAATAAAAAACTACCAAATTATAATGTATGATGTAATAATAATCGGCGGCGGCCCTGCGGGGCTGACCGCCGCAATTTACGCGCGGCGCGCCGAAAAATCGGTGCTTGTTTTGACGGGCGGCGCGGCGGGCGGCGCGGCGGCTTTAACGCCGTTCATTGAAAATTTCCCGTCCCATTTGCGAATCGGAGGCGCGGAATTAACGGATGTAATCAAAACGCAAGCGGTAAATTTCGGCGCGGAATTTCGCGATGAAACGGTTACGGATGTCTGTCTGAGAGGCGGCGAAAAAACGGCGACAACCGCTGAAGATTGCTATGTTGCACGCAACATTATTATTGCAACGGGCACCAAAATTCGCGATTTAGGTGTTCCGAACGAAGAAAAACTCGTTGGAAAGGGTGTGTCCTATTGTGCGGTGTGCGACGGTAATTTCTTCCGCCGCAGGGCTGTTTGTGTTGTCGGAGGGGGCAATACTGCGTTAACCGACGCGCTGTATCTTGCGGGGCTTTGCTCAAAGGTTTATTTAATCCATAGGCGCAACGAGTTCCGCGCCTCTCCTGCATTAGTCAGCGAGGTTTTAACAAAGCCTAACGTCGAAGTTGTTTATAACTCTAAAATTACAACGCTTGTAGGCATCGAGAGGCTCGAGGGCGTGACGGTGCAAAATGTCGAAACGGGCGCAGAGCAAAGCATCGAAGTTAAGGGCTTATTTGTAGCCGTCGGCAGCGTGCCGAATTCCGAGCTTTTCAAGAGCGTCGAAACGACAAACGGCGGCGCGATAATTACAAACTCTCAAATGCAAACTAATATCCCCGGGATATTCGCAATAGGCGACGTGCGCGATACTCCTTTGCGCCAAATAATCACCGCCTGCGCCGACGGCGCGGTCGCGGCAACCTTCTTATTGAAGTGATTATCCGAGAATAATTTAATTATCTATTAAGAATAACCGATAACAATGAGCGTCGTTGCGCCTTATAGCTTTTCAAAGTGGAGGGGCACGGGTGGGGAATTGCGTTTTGCTGAAAGAGCATTCCCCTCCCCGCAAAAATCTCAATTAAAACGCTATTCGGTTCGAAGTGCCTTGACGGGGTCCTTGCGGGCGGCGAATCGGGAAGGGAGAAGCCCTGCAATTAAAGTCAAACCCATACTTAAAAATACGAGGATAATTGCGGAATACCAATTAAGCGCGGCAATGTTCGCCTCAATGTTAGCAAAATGCTTGACAATTGAGTTAATGGGTATCTGCAAAATAAGCGATAACGATACGCCGATTATGCCCGCACCTAAACCGATAATAACGGTTTCGGCGTTGAAAACACTGCTAATATCACGCTTGCGTGCGCCGATGCTCCGCAAAATTCCGATTTCTTTAGTGCGCTCTATAACCGAAACATAGGTGATTATGCCGATCATTACGGAGGATACAACAAGCGAAATTGCGGTAAACGCGATAAGCGCAATAGTGATTGTGTTCACTAAACCGTCAATGACCTTGCCGATAATTTCGCTGTAATCGGTGAACATAATTTTGTATTCGGTCGGGTGTTGATTGTTGTAGGTTCGGATTGTCGCCTTAATATTTTCCTTGCCGTCAAAGGTTTTGGGGTAAATGAGGATGCTGTTCGGCGTAAAATAGTTAGTCGGGTCGTCGTCGGGAGCAAAACCGCCAAGTGAGCGCATATCGCCCTCGCGCGCCAAACGGAATAACGCAGGGTCGTCGGGTTCGAGCCCTAAATAACTCGCATACGGCGCGGATTTAAGCTTGTACGGCAGTCCGTCGGTCGGGCATAACGCCGCGCCGGGGTTAAGAGGGTCGTAATGCGCCTCCGCCCATTTAATTATTTCGCTTTGGGAGTTAATGCGAATAACCTCATCGGCAAGCGCGGCGGTGTAGCCGATACCGCGTGACAACACGCCGTTGTTGCCCGTGTTTTTGTTCGGACGCAGAATTGCCGTGATTTTAAGAGTAATCACATTGTCGGAGTCGTCAAAATCTATGGACAATCTGTCCTTTTTTGTGAAATACTCGGTGTTGTTGCCGCCGTTTTCCACAAGTTTTTTTTCGTAAAGCCCGTCGTTAAGAACGAGTTTGAACTCCGTGTTCAAAATATCCTCAAAGGAATACGCCGTAACACCGTCGCCTTTCTCCTTAAGACCTAAGCGGATAAGGTGATTTTCGGAAATAAAGTTTGCCTCGTCAACGATAATCGCAAGCTCGTTTACGGCGGTGGGAATTCCCGTTCCGCCAACTACGTCGTATTGCGTTTTTAAGAATTCTTCACTTAAAAGCTGATTCCAACCGCCGCCCGTTTGCCAGCCTAAGGAGGGGGTGTTTACATAGTAGTTTAGCTTTACGCCGGTTGAAAATACCGCGTCGTTCGCCCACTCGGGGTTGTCGGCAAGGGCTTTTTGCATATATTCGGCAAACGAAACGCCGCCTAAGTAGCCGCTTGAGATGATGTTTTGCGACACGTATTGGTTGGGCGGTTCTTCCTTGGTGATAATTTCTTTAATTTCGGGGTAGGCGGGGAATTCACGGTCGCCGTTACCTGCGGCAAGCGAGCGCAAACTGCTGCTGCCGCCCATAATAGAGGGAAGCATTTCGTCAATAATCGTAGTCATATCCACGGCGGTTGAGGTGATTTCAATGGGGTTGTTAGCCATAGTATCCGCCATTGTTTTGTTGATGTAGGACTGCATTCCTTGCGAAACAGCAAGAATCAGAGCGATGCCGATTATACCTATAGAGCCTGCAACCGCCGTAATAATTGTTCGCCCCTTTTTGGTCATTAGGTTCTTAAACGACAGCGTTAGGGCAGTCAAAAACGACATTTGCGAGCGTTCTTTCTTTGCAACTACGGCGTTATCTTCGGGGATTTCTCCGTCAAGTGCCGTATTTTCCGCCGCCGTGACTTCCGCATATTCCGTTACTTCCGCTCCGTCAAAGGGTGCGGAGTCGCCCGAAATTTCGCCGTCGCGCATCGTTATTGTACGGGTGGAGTATTTCTCGGCAAGCTCGGGGTTATGGGTGACCATAATTACGAGCCGTTCCTTTGAAAGTTCTTTAATGAGGTCTAAAATTTGACCGCTTGTTACGGTATCGAGCGCGCCTGTAGGCTCGTCGGCTAAGATGATTTCGGGGTTATTTACCAACGCACGGGCGATTGCGGCGCGTTGCATTTGACCGCCCGACATTTCGTTCGGCTTTTTATGTAATTGTTCGGTCAATCCGACCTTTTCAAGCGCGGCGGTAGCGCGTGCGGTGCGTTCTTCTTTCGAAACGCCCGCAAGTGCCATTGACAACTCAACGTTGTTTAGTACCGTGAGGTGGGGGATTAAATAATAACTTTGGAAGATAAACCCAACGCGCTTGTTGCGGTAGTTATCCCAATCGGCGTCTTTGTAACTTTGTGTAGTTCTGCCGTTTACGAGAATTTCGCCGCTTGTTGCCCTGTCCAAACCGCCTATGAGGTTCATAAGCGTGGTTTTTCCGCACCCGGACGGGCCTAAAATCGATACGAATTCCGACTTGCGAAAGGAAATCGATACCCCCCTAAGAGCATGCACAACCGTGCCGCCTGCCTCGTAGTCCTTAACAATACTATTAAGTTTTAGCATTAAATTATTAACCTTCCGTTTCGGCCGCATAACGGACTTTTCAAATTACGCCGTATTATTTGTCACCCTGCGCGTGTCGCAATGTTCAATCCTTGCAATATATGGATTCTGCAACTACGCGCAGAATGACAATACAATTGCCAATGCCAAATTTAGTCAATTAGTATTGTCGGCAGACCGGTTTCGGCGTCAAACTCCCATTGGTCGGAGAAATAAATATTCGGTGCGTTATATAATTGCTCGTTGCCCGCTGCGTTAATATTACCTATCGCAGCCCAGTATATTTCCGTTCCGCCGAAATAAACGGTTTCGAGCGTGTCGCAATTAATAAAGGCTTGTGTATTTAATGCAATAACGCTATCGGGGATGACTATGCTTGTAATACCTAAACCGTCAAAGGCATTGTTATCAATTCCCATTATCGAGTTTCCGTCAATTGGCGCGGGGATAATGACATCCTTGGGCGCAGTTGCACCGTACTCCTTTAATATAAATTCATTATATGAATAACCGTACAAAGTATAGGTAGTTTGAATTGTCGGTTCATCGTCGGCATTGTAGTCCCATGTACCTAATACCGGAAGTGCCGAATAGTAACGCACCTTTGCAAACAAATCGTCGTTATCACCCATTGTAATAATAGGAGTAGTATCATCCGTATCGGATAGTATATCCGCAAAATCGGTTTCGCTGCCCGTATAGAAAACATCCGTTAATGCGCAGTCGTCTATCAGTGAAATTCCGAGGTACTCAATGCTGTCGGGGATTATTAAGGTTTCCAAGGCAGAAGTATTTATGAATGTGCGCGAGCCGATTCTAACCGTCCCTTCGGGAATAATTAATCTCGTTACGCCGGAATCATTAAACACTTCGTCTAAAATGGCTAAGCCGGAAGCGGACGACGGCAAATTAAACTCGGTAAGCTTAGGCGTATGCGCAAACGAGGAATTGTCGATTAGCTTGATACTTGACGGGATAGTAACGCTTTCGAGGTTAGCGCAGTCTTCAAATGAGGATTCGGAAATAATTTTAACACCGTCCATAATAACGACGCTTGTGATGTTATCGTCTCCGGCAAATATGCCGCTTCCTTCGGGGGCGTCTATTCCGACAACGGGCAAGCCCGCATAGATATTCGGAATAATAATATCGGCGGCATTACCGCTGTAACCCGTGACATTGTAGTATCCGTTCGGATAAGAACCGTCGTCGTTAAAAAACTCAAATTCAAGCCCTTCGGTATGAGGAGGAGTTGCCGGGGTAAGAAGTTCGGCGTCGTTAGCAATGAGCTGATTGAGCCATTCGAACTCGGTTTTGGTGTATTCGGGGTGGTACTTTAGGTAGATTTCGTAAGCCGACAGCCCCGAATCGCCCTTTTCGCCGCTTCCGGTTGCGCCGGTCGCACCCGGCAAACCGTTGGTTCCGTTAGTGCCGTTAGTACCGTTTATGCCGTTTTCTCCGGGAATGCCTTGCGGCCCGTTTGAACCAATAAGCCCCGGAATTCCTTGCGGCCCGGTACTGCCTGTCGCACCCGGCGCGCCGGGCAAGCCGTCCTTGCCGTTTTCGCCCGAGCAAGCAACTAAAAACACTAACGACAGTACCAAAACTATCGCCGCCGAAAATACTGATAAATGCTTTTTCATAACTTCCGTGTATATTAAACGGCGGATATTACTCCGCCTTATATATATTAACATAATTAACAAACGTTTTATATGGGATGTTTTTTCCGAACGGTATTCTAAACAGTACGGTAAGCGACGCCGGAGCCGTCTTCTACGGAGAACACAAGGTCATATAAATAGAACCCGTTATACAGCGGGAGAGTCAGTACTGAAATGCTTTCGCACGGCGCGAGAATCTCCTCTCCTTTATTGTTTTTCAGCCCGAAAACAAGCGCGACTTGCCCGGCTTTTTGTTGCTCCGTGATATATATACCGTTTTTGATGCCGAAAATGCGGTCGCCTTCATGAATCGTATACGAAGCGGTATCACCTATTTTCACACGGTTTCCTTGGCGGTCGATGCGGTAAAACGTACGGGTTTCATCTTTTTCCATTACGGAGCCGATGGCGTATTCTCCGGTAAAGAAGGACAACTCGTAATACTCATAGTCGGCAAGCACCGTGCCGTCCTTTGCGGTCGCGGCAAGGAAGGATAAATTTGAGAGGTTAAACGCTTGGACGTTATACGAAATAAATACTCCGTCGTTATAGCCCGCGGTTTGGTAATATTTGTCCGGTAAAATAATGTCCTGCCCTCCTTCGGTAACGACGTACACGTCGTTTTTGCGATAAATGTTGCGCGTGCCGTAGTAATCGAACCAATCCGCGCCGTCGGGAGGGTATTCATAGTCAAAATCGGCGCAAATTACGCCGGTTCCGTCAACGTAAATAATCGGGAACAGTACCGAATCGGGCGGCTGAATAATCTGCGCATTTTCGTCCATTATGAAAAAACTCACGTACCAAATCCTATCGGTGGCACCGTCGGGAAGGTACGAATAGTAGTAATACACAACGGAGTAGCCGTCCTTTACTGCGGAAGATACGGGGAAAAACGGCTGATTATACGCCTCTCGCGCCGTATCGATGGGTACGGGGAGGTTGAACACCGCCGCCCGCGCACGGTATTCCGAGTCCGAATACTTGTTTGCTACGGTTGAAATTTTATAGTCGCGCGTGGAGTAATTACGCTCCTTAATATCGAAAACATAGCTCTTAATCGTGTCGTAATTGTGAGAGCCGTCGGCATTGGGGATGAGCATTTCATAATCGTATATCGGAACCGCACTTACTCCGGGGCGGTACTCGTGACGGGCGGATATTACGAATTTTGTTCCGCCTAAATAGTAAACTGCGGTCGATACGAGAGTGACGTTATAGCGTGCATCTTTCGGGTCGAACGGCAGAATATACGAAATCGGCAAAATTAACCCGTCCTTGCCGGCATCGGCGGTGAGGTCGTAGAAAGCTACGTAGTTAGTATCGGTTGCAACGAGCGTGTCGCCATACATTGTGAATCTTGTAAGGCCTGTTGAGGGCACGGTGGCAACCTCGATTGGAATATCCTTTGTGTAGTCGTAGATTGTGGCGTAGACGATTTCGCTTGACGAGGCGATGTTCGCTTTCATATCCGCTAAAACTAAAAGATACTTATCGTTCAAAATTTTGTACTGACTCTTGCCCGCATCGTACAAATAACTGAATCCG
>JAISKW010000027.1 GCA_031260775.1 Christensenellaceae bacterium | reverse complement strand
TCGATGCCAAGGCGATAATATGCGCAACACTTTCGGTTTTGTGCACCTGCTTTAATTTAATCGCTATGTCGCTTGTGCCGCCCGTACCCGTGCCCGACGCGCCGCAAGTAACGGATATAAACGAGGGTTTTAATGCGGCAAAAAGCGGCAGAGCGGCTTCGATTTCTTGCACCTGTCCGTCGTTTCTCGGAGGGAATACTTCGATTGAAAAAGGGAAATTCATTATTCTTGAGCCTCCTTTTGAACGCCGTACCTAAGGCGTGCATAGAGTTCTTCACTCTCTGTCGCATCGGCAAGCGGACGGATGACGTCGTTATTATAGGTTGTGTAGATGTAAACCGGCGGCAAAATCAGAAGGTCTCCTAAGCCGGGGTAATATTTGTTAATTAATGCGGGCAATTCAAGCGCAATCTCTCCGAAGCGTTCGGGGTCGTCCATTCCCGAAAAGTCGGGTACGGTAGTCGTTTCGGCAAGTCCGCCGGCGGTAATTATGCCAAGATTCAGGTACATTTCGTTAACGGTTGTGCCCGAAACGGTGCGCGGAATATCCACACGGTACATCGAATAAGTATTTTCGGAAATTTCTTGCGCAAGCACGCCCTTAATTTGTTGACGGAGCGAGTTGTCGAGCGATTCGTTACCGGTTAACGGACGGTTTGTGAGTGTATCGGCGTTGGAAAGCTCTTGCCAATTGTAAATGTCGATAAAGCCTTTAAGTACGAGGGTGCTTTGCATCGAAACCCTGTTGTTGCCCGTGCCGCTGCGCGGAACTGCGGTGTCGGCGGCAACGGCTATTGCCGGCGCGACAATGTTTGAAAATATGCAATTTTCGATAACTAAATCGGACTTACAATATGTTTCGGGACGTTCGTAGCCGTCGTGTCCCGTAAGGAATGACGGCGCGGTTATGCCAAAATTCGAAATATTGCGTATTATCGAACCTTTTAGAGTAATTTCCGCATTGTATGTCGCCAAGCCGTAATACGCATTTTGAAGCGTACAATACTCAACAACCACATTTTCGATATAATCCGATGGCGTGACGGTACCGTCTCTTTCGGTATAGGGTAAGCCGCGTGTAGATTTGTAACCGTTCACGTCGAACAGCATAACGCCGCGTGTGTTGTAACGCGTGCCGCCGCCGATTATTATTGCCGAACCCTTAAGCCCGTTACTCTCTTTAATTTTTTCGGGAGTATCGGAGGAAATTACAAGGTTAGAAACGGTAACGTTACTTGCAACAACGCGCAGCATTGTGAACTCGCCGCCGTTTGCACTGTCAATTTTCGGAGCCTTATCGTAGCTTTCGCTATTCAGTGAAAACCCGTTACCGTAAATGCTTGTGTATAAATCCACACGCCCGCCGCCGTCATATTCGCAGTTCTCCGTAAGCACAATTATATGCTTGTCCTTTGCGGCAAGGCGGATTTGCCCGAATGACTCTACGGCGACAGCAAGCTTTGTTTTGAACGTATACGGCGTTACAACCTTAACCGTTGAGTATGGGGGATATTTAGCCGTTACCGTTAAAGTAATTTCTTCGGGAACTTCCGGTGCGTCCTTATTCAGCGATACCAAGCCGCTTGTATCAACCGTTGCAACGACGGCATCGCAATCAAGCGCGAATATTAATTCGTCAGTACGGGCTGCTTCAATGCCGAAAACGGACACCTTAAAGGAGTTATTAATTAAATCACCGCCCCCGTCATATTTGGCATTTGCGTAGTATGTCACGCCTGCGATACCCTTATTGTCTATTGATTCGGACTTGCTAAGCTGAATCATAGAAATCGGTACGACCGTTTGAATTTGAATGCTATCGGCAATGTTGCCTTGCAAAATCAAATTGAATTGTGCCTTGCCGCCGCTTATTACCGTAATCCTTCCGCTTACGTCTATCGAGGCAACGGAGGGGGTAACGCTTTCCCAAACGGCTTCGGATATGAGCGAATATGTTACGGAATTCGAGAAATTACCGGCTTCAAGAATTATGGGTAACTTATCTTTAATCAGAATTTGCGTTTCCAAAATAGCCTTGTTGACGATATTCACGCCGCTTTTTACACCGACAACGCCGTTGCCTTTAACCGTAACCGTAAAAGCTTCCGAAACGGCTTCGGAAGCCGCAGTATCCGTACCTATTGCAGTAACCGTAACGTCAGCCGTACCTTCGCGGAGGGCGGTAACAATTCCGTTTTTATCAATCGAAACGCTGTTGCCCGTCGCCTCATATTTCACGCTTGTAACGGAGGCGTCAAGCGGTTCGCAAACGAGGTCTATGCGTTGCGACGCGCCTACCGTCATTTCATAAAGCTTAAGCGATGCCGTAACCTTAGTGATTTTGTCCGAACGGACATAAACTTGCGCCGTCGCTTTGCCCTTTCCGTCCTTTGCCCGCGCTACGACGGTGAACGAACCCGAGGATAAAAAGTTGAGTTTGCCCGTATCGGGGTCAATGGTCACAATCGAAAACGGGTCACCGTTACCGACCGTTGCCACAAAAACAGGGTCAAGTGGCACGGGGTTTTCGATGCTCCAAATTACCGCTTTGTCCTGAGCGTTTTCGGGCATAACATTGTACGGAATTACAAAGTCGGTATCCGATAACGAAACCTCGTAATAATCCGTTTCGAAAACTACGTCCGTTACTGTGATTTTTGCGTTTGTGGAAATGAAAGAAACCGTGAATAATACGACACCCACGATTATTAAAGGAAGTATTAACAGCATTCCGATTACGACCTTTTTCATAAGTAAAAATTAATCAAGCTCCGGGAGAGCAATTTGTGTAAGCATTTTTAACAGCGGCATTTCGCTTAAAGAATCCTCAAACAGCCCGTCCAAAAGCTTCAAAACAACCTTGTAAACGCTTTTTGCCGCATCTAAGCCGACAACCTCGCAATAGTTAAATTCGCCGGCGTCCTGCCCGTTTAAGAAGTCCTCGATGTCGTCCTTAATTTGAAATGCGTTGCCGAAATACGTTGCGAATTTAGCAAGGTAAACCGACAAAAAGCCGTCTTTCGGCTGCAATATATTGCATATTCCCTCGCAAACGCAGGAAAATAACTCCGTGGTTTTAAGGGTGTTGATTTGTGTTCTTTGAGCTTCCTGCTTGTCTTTTGCAAAAAACTGCGCGTTTTTTACAAATTCGACCTCGGCAATCTGTCCTCCGATAAGTCCGCGGCCCGAAAAGCGTTTGGGTATATTTTCAAAATACCGCGCTTGATTAGCCGAACAAAACGCACGGAAGGTTAAAGCGTAGCCTAATGCTTGTAACTCGTCGCCGACAAGCAGGGCCGTTGCCTCGCCGTATTTGGCATGCACCGAGGGCTTGCCGCGGCGCACGGAATCGTTATCCATACACGGCATATCGTCGTGTACGAGGGTATAGGCGTGCAGAATTTCAATACCCGCGGCAAAATCCAAAACCGTTTTTCGTTCGACCTTAATTTGCTCGGTCAGACAAATATCGTCATAAATCACGAGGGCAAGTATACCGCGCAGCCTTTTACCTCCTTCGGAGGCATGCTTAATGGCTTCGGCAAAATATTGCGGAACAAGGTACGGGTATAAATCGGTAGCAATCTTTACGGCGTTTGTAACGTACTCGTCTATTTCCTTTTTATATGTAGCGTAGCTTTCCATTTTGAACTAATCTTTCGGCGGAATTTGCGCTTCAAGTTCCGCCAATTTGCCGCGATAAACGTTTATTTCCGCAAGACAAGCTTTCGAAACGCCTATAGCTTCCTCAAAGTATTTTAGGCTTTCGTCAACACCGACGGTGTCCTCGCCTAAGTCCTTCGCGAGCTTTTCAAGTAATTTAATGTTTTCCTCAAGCTTTGCCATTTATTAATTAAACTAAACCGTATATTATGTTATCATATTATTTAATAATATTAAATGTTATGGACATAACTGCTAAAAATTTTAATGAATTTATAAATGCCGAGTACTTAACCGCCGTCGATTTTTGGGCACCGTGGTGCGGCTACTGTATAAAACTCGCGCCCGTTTTGGAAGCCGCCGTTTCGGAATACGGCGAAAAAATAACCTTAGGCAAGTTCAACTGCGATGCGGACGAGGAAAACGACCTTGCAATGTCACTCGGGATTATGTCAATCCCCGCTGTGTTTTTTTACAAAAAGGGCGAGAAAGTGGGCAGTTTTGCGGGATTCAAGGACAAAACGGAAATCAAAAAAATAATTGACGGATTTATAGGGTAATATGGCTGATATTAAAAACACATATAGCGCGGCAACCATGGTCAAGCTCGGCGAGCTTGAGGCAATCCGCGAGCGCGTAGGTATGTACGCGGGCGACCTCTACACAAGGGGCTTTCACCAAACGCTTTGGGAAATTATCGACAACTCGGTTGACGAGGTTCAAAACGGTTACGGCACGACGGTGCGGGTCACGATTTTCGAGGACGGCTCCGCCTCCGTTGAGGACGACGGGCGCGGTATCCCCGTTGATATGCACAAGGAATTAGGCATTCCGGCGGTTCAAGCGGTTTTCACGCACACGCACTTCGGCGGCAAAATGAACAACGACAACTATGCGGCATCGGGCGGCTTGCACGGCGTCGGCGCGGCGGTAACCACGGCACTTTCGGAATGGGTCAAGGTCGAGGTTAAACGCGACGGCGCAAAATACGCCATTAGTTTTGCGAATATTGCCGACAGAATGAAGAAACGCGAGTACGGCACAATCACCTTCCCGCTATCTAAAATTGACTCCGCACCTAAAAACGAAACGGGTACAATCGTAACGTTCTTGCCCGATAAACGGCTTTTCGATAGCGTTGAGCAAAATCGTTTCGGCAGATTTGACCGCAAAATTGTCGAAAGGAGGCTTCGCGAGCTATCGTACCTTTGCAAAGGCGCGCGGTTTGTTTTTGAGGATAGGAGAGAAAAGGACGGCGAGGGCAATTTCTTCTCGCGTGAATTTTTATCAACGCGCGGGCTTATCGATTTCGTCCGTGACGAAACCGACGGCGACAAGCAACGCTTTCCCGACGTAAAAGCCGCAAACGACGCGGTTTATCTAATAAACAACTCCTCCGAGTCGGATTTTTCGGTAGAACTCGCGTTTTACTACACCGAGGGGAGCGATACGGATACTATTCACTCGTTCTGCAACCGCATAAAAACCGTGGAAGGAGGCACTCACGAAACCGGCTTTAAGCGAGCGTTTACGAACTTTATGAAGTCGTGGGCGGACAAAATGCAGGCGGCAAAGGGCAACAAAAACGGCGTTAAATACGAGCCCTCCGGCGACGATTACCGCGCCGGTATGACGGCGGTTTTGAGCGTCCGTATGAAGAATCCGCAGTTTGACGGACAGCTTAAAACAAAACTGAACAACGACACTGCCGATAAGGACACAAACAACCTCGTACGCGAAAAGTTAGAATTGCTCTTTTCGGACAAAAAATTCGCGCCGCTCGCCGACGCTATCGTAAAAGCCGCGCAGGACGAAGCGAAAAACAAGGCGGATATTAAAAAGGCAACCGCCTCAATCCGTGACAAAGGCAAAACGGGCAAAAACTATTTGGCTGGCAAATACGCCGCTTGCACCGGTCAGCATGCCGAAAACAACGAAATATTTATTGTTGAGGGCGACTCGGCAGGCGGCTCGGCAAAGCAAGCGCGCGACAGGAGTTTTCAAGCGATTTTGCCACTTAGAGGCAAGCCCTCCAACGCCGTCCGCAAAAAGGTTGACGACGTGTTTTTAGCCACAAAAGGCGGCGCGGAGTTATCGCTTTTAATCCACGCTTTAGGCACGGGTTACGGCAAGAATTTTGATATCAACAAACTGAAATTCGGCAAAGTAATAATACTTTCGGACGCCGATACCGACGGTTTGCATATCCGTTCTCTGCTTATCGGGTTTTTCTTTAAGTGTATGCCGGAGCTTATTAAAAACGGGAACGTGTATGTTGGACAACCGCCGCTTTATA
>JAISKW010000136.1 GCA_031260775.1 Christensenellaceae bacterium | reverse complement strand
GTCGTCCTTTTTAAGGTCGCCGACCGCGATTGCGCCGTTGCAATTCCTTTCGGCTTTGCCCTTAAATTCGCCGTTGACATATACGAAGCCGTAGTCGGCTAAGCCGTCAAGGTGAATTTTCGAACCGGGATACGCGCCTTTAACGATATGCTTGTAAATAATTAAGCCGTCGGTGCCGCCCGCCTCTTCAACCGTTATGGGGCAGGTCGAAATAATCGGTTTGCCGCGTTTCAGTGAAAGCAGCGGTACGGCTTTTTGAATTTCTATACTCTTAAGCTGTTTAGGCGGCGCGGTTTCGGCTAACGGAGTGAGCGGCAAGCCTTGCGCTTCGAACAGAAGCTTGCGGAGCGCGTGGTACTTTTTCGTGTAGCCGCCCCATTCGTTAAGCGGCGCGTCGTAATCGTAAGAGGTTGTGTGCGGACGGTATGTGCCGTCGTAATTCGCGCCGCCGCTAAAGCCGAAGTTCGTGCCGCCGTGGAACATATAAAGGCTGAAATTATGGTTATTTTCTAAGAAAAACCGAATATCGGGAGTAATCGTCTTTACGGGGCGGCGGTGGTGAATTCCGCCGAAGTAATCGAACCAGCCGAGCCAATACTCGGCACACATCATCGGCGCGCCTTCGGGTGCGGACTTTTTAAGGTTTGCGAAATTCCCTCTCCCGCCCGAGCCGAAGTTACCGGTCGGCAAAACGCCGTCCACCGTGCCGCCCGTTAACATATATTGCGCCGTGCCGTCGCTTGTAAAGAGCAGCTCCGTAATGCCGTTTTGGATAATGGCATCCTTGCAGAAATTAAGATAGCGTTTATCGTTTCCGAACGAGCCGTACTCGTTTTCGATTTGGAAAGCTATTATGTTGCCGCCCTTCGAGTGCTGCAACGGAGCCAAAGCCGCAAGCACACGGCGGTAAAATTCGCTAACCCTTTCAAGATATTTTTCCTCATAGCATCGCACCCGTGCGTTTTTGTCGGCGATTAAATAGTAGGGCAAGCCTCCGTTGTTGCGCTCGGCGCAGATGTACGGGCCCGGTCGCACGATAGCGTACAGCCCGACTTTTTGCGCGGTTTTAATGAATTTCGCAACGTCGCGCCAGCCGCCGAAATCCCAAACGCCCTTTTTATACTCGTGGAAGTTCCATTCGACGTAGGTTTCAACGGTGTTAAGACCCATATCCTTGAGCTTTTGCAACCTGTCCTCCCAAAGCTCGGGAAGAACGCGGAAATAGTGCAGCGCGCCGCTGTAGATATTAATTTTGTTTCCGTCTAAGAAAAAACTGCCGTCCTTGTATGTAAGCACGTTATTATTATAAAGTAAAAAGCCGGTGCGGTTAACATCAAAAACGAGAATATAATATAATGTATGAGGTATTTATACCTTTGCTTATATGAACGCACGGATTAAATCATATTTTGATATTCTATCTAACCTTTTAAGGATTAACTCGGTTGAGTCGGAAGCTTTACCCGACGCGCCGTTCGGGAAAGGCAACAAAGAAGCTCTCGATTTCGTTTTAGACCTCCTTAAAGGTTACGGCTTCAAAACGAAAAACCTTGAGGGCTTTTCGGGCTGGGGCGAAATAGGCGAGGGCGAAAAAATGTTCGCCGTTTTAGGTCACACCGACGTTGTTCCGGAGGGCAACCCGAAGGATTGGACGTTCCCCCCGTACGGCGGCGAAATTCATAACGATATTCTTTACGGACGCGGTGCGGAGGACGACAAAGGGCCTTTGCTTGCCTGCATCTTTGCCGCAAAAGAGCTTTTAGACGAGGGTTTTACTCCCAAAATGCGCCTGCGCTTTATTGTCGGCGCGGACGAAGAAAGCGGTTGGGTGTGCTTAGACCGCTACTTCAAAACCGAAGAAGTGCCGTATTTAGGCTTTTCGCCAGACGCGGATTTCCCGGTAATTTACTGCGAAAAGGGCATCGTTCACCACACGGTTGAAGTGCCTTGCCCGAAGAAAATTAAAGCTATAAGCGGCGGCACGCGCGCAAACGTCGTGCCCGATTACGCCTCCGCGACGGTACAAAACTGCGAAGGCGAGGAGTTTGTTTTAGAGGCAACCGGAGTTTCCTCCCACGCCTCGCGCCCCGAAAACGGCGAGAACGCAATTGTAAAACTGCTCGGTCAAATCATCGGCACCTGCGCAAAAAAGAGCGGCGATTGCCTCACCGAAAAGCTTTACAAAGCCTTTTCGAACTGCGACGGCTCGGAATTGAACTTAAAACTTGAGGACGAAAGCGGGCCTTTAACAATCAATATCGGGCTCGTAGAAAAGGTTGGCGAGAAACTAATATTTACAACGGATATCCGACATCCGGTAACCGTACCGCGCGAAAAAATTACCGAAATACTGCAAAACGCGTTGCCTTTCTCAAAGGTGACGGACATATTTTCACATCCTCCTCTTTATGTTCCCAAGGACCATTTTCTTGTAAAAGGCTTGCTTGAGGCTTATGAAGAAGTCACGGGGGTTAAAGGCGAACCCATTGCGATAGGCGGCGGAACATATGCGCGTTCACTCCCGTGCGGCGTGGCGTTCGGGCCGATTTTCCCGGGGGATAAGTCCTCGATACACGAGCTTGACGAGTGTGTCTCCGCGGCGAATTTTGAAAAATGCGTGGCAATTTATAAAGCCGCATTGAAGAAATTGATTTTCTAAAACTTATTCACGGCACAAAACACAGCATTTTTCTTTCGCTCCGCGCGCGGGTACTGTTCTTAATTTTAATTATAGGGTAAAATAATAATTGAATTATGGGCGAATTAATAGCGGATATCCTTAAAATAGCGGCGGACAACATTTCCACAATAAACTTAGCTTTAACGGCACTGTTTGCCGTAGTTGTGGCTTGGCACGTTATAAGCGGCGTAGCAAGGGGGGCGGGGCGGAGTATAATCCGTATAATTTTCTCACTCGTCGCGCTTTTAGCCGCGGTGGTGTTTACGCCGATTATCTACAGCAGCGTCGCGGCGGAGCTTGTGGAAAAATTCATAGGCGGAACGGCAATAGGCGGCAACGAGTACATTATGAGCCTCCTGCCGTTCGCGGGCTTGTTTGTAAATCTCATACTTTTCTATGTCGTTTACTACGTCTTGCGTATCGCGCTTTACATACTCGGGAGCTTGTTCGTGCCGATCTTCAAACGCGGCAAGGCGGCCTCGCGCTCGATGGGCGCGGTTATAGGGCTTGTGCAAGGCGTGGTCGTCGTTTTCGCAATTTGCGCGCTCCCGGCGGCGATTTCGCAAGGCTATAGTAACGCGTATGAAAAATCCGGAATTTCGGGATTAACCGACGAGGAAAAAATCGCGCTTGCCGAAAACGAGGAAGCTTTCGGTGATGCGTTCTATCTTTCGTTCCTCACAAACGTCACCAAAGAGGTTTCAACCGGCGAGAATTTAGCCTCTTTAGATAAAATTGAAAAGGTGTATGTCGATTCACTGCCGGGAATGCTTTTCAGCTCGGTGTTTTCAAGCATTCACACGATGATGATTAACTCGATTGCCGGAGTAAAAGTAGGCGAAACCACTTATGTGCCGACGGACGTCTCAAGTACGATAGGCAACTCGGTCGGATTGGTATTGAAGTCTTCAATGGACTATGCCGCCGCAAGGGAGGAGGGCGCATCCGTCGAAGTTAAAGCGGCGTTTTGGCTCAATATGTCCGAAAACGTAACGGCTCTGCTTGAAGATAAATTTGTAGTAGCGGCATTGGATGCCGTTTCGGACCAAATGGACTTGTCGGGGATTATCACCGACGAGGAAAACCCTTTCCACGCTGTTTTGAACGTAGTCGAAGAGGAGTATAAAGGCAAATTAGGACAACAAATCAGCAAAGAGTATGCCGCTCTCATTAACGTTCTTATCGCATTAAATAACGACGGCAGACTGCATCCGTTGGTGTACGACAAGCTTTCGAACGAAATGAAAGCCGTTTCGTCAATGATTCACGACCCGAACGCGACAAATACGACGGTTGATATGATACCCGATCCGCATTCGCAGTCGGGGCAATCGCTTTTGAACTATATCGATAATTCGCGCATCGCAAAAGTGCTGATAGGCGAGGTTCTAAGACCTATGCTTCAAAACATCAGCGACGAGCAAAATTTGGATATCAATGTTAACAGCATCGATTTTGAAAAGTTAAACTATACAAGTTTCTTTGAAACTATGCGGCTCACGCTCCGTCTTTTTGAAACAAATGACGGCGGCAATATGGGTTACATTGACGAGGTTCTTTTGGAAGAATTACTTGCATCCCTTGAGGGTCAAGCCTCGCACACCGCAGGAGGAAACGTTATTTATGACAATACCACGGGGTTAATAACCGACCCGTCGGGGGTAATTACGGTTTTTGACAGCGTTATCCGTAAAACCATTATGGAAAGCGCGAAAAACCAAGACGGCGAGCAGTATTTGTCCGATGAATTTATGGCGTTGCACCCCTCATTGGGCGTTGTCAACGACAGATTGGCGGTGGTTAAGTTCATATCGTTTGTAAAAGTCGGCGAGGAAAAGGACGGATACGAGGGCGTATTTACCGATATTGACGACATCGGCGGCGGCGACATCGCAAAACTTGACGCCGCGGACTCCATATTATTGAGCCTTGAAACGAAGTTAAACGAGTTCAACCAAGCGTTGGATGATAATCCGCATAAAACGGCGAACGAGTCGTTCAAAGCCGTTTCGCAAAGGCTAATAAGAGGGATTTTGACGGACATCGGGTTCGTGTTTACCGAAGATGACGATGCGATTAACCCTATAAAAACAATGCGCGCTACGGTCGCGGTCGCAAGGAAAATTGCGTTAATCAACCACGACGTTCAGGAAACGGGCGGACAAAACTTTACCGACGACGAGGCAAAAATGATAGTTGACCAACTTATCGATGACCCCGCCTCCTTGAATTACATCGAGCAGCAGTTGGCGAATAAGGGAGGGGAAGGCGAAGAGTTCGGTATAACGACAACCCCCGAGGATAAGGCCAAAATTGATAATTATGTAGACGAGAAACTCGCGGAAATGTTCGGTGAGGAATTCGCCGCATTGAGCGTTGAGGAGCAAGAAATTGCGATATTAGAATACAGCGAAGAAGACCAAGAGAAGTACGCGCAGTATATGCGTATTAAGAATATGTTCGTAATACCGCAAGGTGACGCCGGCGGCGGCGACGGTGAAGAAGGCGACGGCACGGGCGACGGTGAAGAAGGCGACGGCACGGGCGACGGTGAAGAAGGCGACGGCACGGGCGACGGCGAAGAAGGCGACGGCACGGGCGACGGCGAAGAGGGCGACGGCACGGGCGACGGTGAAGAGGGCGACGGCACGGGCGACGGCGTATAGGGCGACGGCACGGGCGACGGCGAAGAAGGCGACGGCACGGGCGACGGCGAATAGGGCGACGGCACGGGCGACGGATTATAAGGCTATAGCGCAAAATAATGAGTGAATTTCTATTATTAAAAAATGCAAGACCGTACGGAGAGGGGGGGATTACCGACCTGCTTATTAAGGACGGTAAAATCGTTGAAATTGCGCAAAATTTAACCCTTGCCGAGTTTAAGGCGTGCGTAAATGCGGACGGCTCAGCGACCTATACCGATATATCAACAGTAATCGACTGCAAAGGGTTGCCGCTCATCCCTGCCGCCGTGGACGTTCACACCCACACCCGTACGCCCGGATTCGAGCATAAAGAAGACGCCGTTTCGTTTTCAAACGCGGCGGCAAAGGGCGGCGTTTCGTGCGTAATGGCTATGCCGAACACGAACCCCGTTCCCGATTCTATTGAAAATCTTAAAGAAATACAAACCGCGCTTAGAAACGGCAAAACCCGTATTTATTTCTTTGCCGCAATAACTAAAGGGAGCAACGGACGCGAATTAACCGACATATCCTTATTGTCCAAGCAACCGTGCATTAAAGGCTTTTCGGACGACGGGCGCGGTGTTACGGACATTGCTCTTTTGAAAAAGGCGGTAATCCGTGCAAACCAAAACGGCAAAATCATTGCGGCGCACAGCGAAAGTACCAATCCCGATTTTGAAAAACGCGAGACCGAGGCTGTTTTACAAGAAGTCGCAATGCTTAGGGAGCTTCAAGAGGCGGGCAAAAAACCCAAATACCACTTTTGCCATATCTCTAACCGCGAAGCATTAGAAAGCGTTATTGCCGCCCGTAAAGACGGCATAGACGTCACGTTCGAGGTAACTCCGCACCACTTTTCGCTTACTAAAAGCGATATCAAAAACACAAATTACAAAATGTCGCCGCCCCTACGGGAGGAAACCGACAAAACCGCAATATTACACGCAATAGCAAGCGGCGCGGCAACGATTGTCGCAACCGACCACGCGCCGCATACCGAGGACGAAAAAGCGCGTGGATACGACAACGCCCCTAACGGCATTATCGGGCTTGAAACGCTTATCCCCCTCGTTTATACCGAGCTTGTAAAAACGGGGATAATATCCTTAAGAACCGCAAGCCGCCTTATTACCGATAACCCCGCCTCGCGTTTCGGTTTGCCTTTCGGCGAAATATCCGTGACAGGGCTTGCTGATTTGGTCGTTCCGGATACCGAAACTACAAGAATATACACGAAAGCGGAAATCCAATCGAAAAGCAAAAACTCGCCTTTTATAGGACGCGAATTAACCGGCTTCCCGGTATTAACAATCGTAAACGGAAAAGTAGTATATAATAATTTATAAGTAAAATGGCAGATAATAATCAGTATTCGAACCCCCTTTTAACACGCTATGCGACAAAGGAAATGTCGTATATCCTATCCGAGCAAAAGCGCATCGGGTATTTCCGCCGCCTATGGCTTGCCCTCGCCGAGGGCGAAAAGGAGCAAGGACTTAATATTCCCCAAGCGGCAATCGAGGAACTTAAGGCTCACCTTGACGATATAGACTTCGAGGATGCAAAGGCGCGCGAAAAAATCACACGGCACGATGTTATGGCGCATGTAGGCACGCTCGGCGAGCTTTGCCCGAACGCGAAACCGATAATTCATTTAGGTGCTACGAGCTGTTACGTCACCGACAACGCCGACATTATTATTTACCGTGAGGCGTTAGATTTAGTAATTTCAAAACTTGTCGGGGTAATGGAAAACCTCAAAAACTTTGCCGTTACCTACAAGAATTTGCCACAAATGGGCTTTACGCACTACCAACCGGCACAACCGGTAACGGTCGGCAAACGGGCGTGTTTGTGGCTGCAGGAACTTGTTTTGGACTACCAAAATTTGGTGTTCGTCCGTGATAATTTGATGATGAGGGGCGTTAAAGGCACGACCGGCACGCAGGCAAGTTTTATGACGCTGTTCGAGGGTGACGGTAAAAAAATAGCCGCGCTTGAAAAGTTTATCGTTAATAAATTCGGGTTCAAAAAAGCCTTCCCCGTGACGGGACAAACATATACCCGTAAAACCGATTATTCAATCGTCGCCGCGTTGTCGGGTTTGGCGCAAAGCGCGTACAAATTTTCAATAGATATGCGGCTTTTGCAGAATATGAAAGAGGTCGAGGAGCCGTTCGAAAAAGGGCAAGTCGGCTCGTCCGCAATGGCGTATAAGCGAAATCCGATGCGTTCGGAGCGCGTTTCGTCGCTTGCCCGATATTTAATGAGCCTGCCTATAAACGAGGCAATGACCAGCGCGACGCAAGGGTTCGAGCGGACTTTGGACGACTCGGCAAACCGCCGTATCACCATGGGCGGCGCGTTTTTAACCGCCGATGCTATTTTAGAATTATTGCTGAATATAAGTGACGGATTAGTAGTTTATCCGAAGATGATTGCCAAGCACTTGAATGACGAATTGCCGTTTATGGCTACCGAAATCTTCATTATGGAATGCGTAAAGGCGGGCGGCGACAGGCAAGATTTGCACGAAGCAATCCGTACGCACTCGATGAACGCCGAAAAAAGTTTCCGAAACGGCGGCGAAAAAGACTTGATTAAACGCCTTAAAACCGACCCCCTGTTTGCGGCAATAACGGATTATAAAAGCATCTTGAACGCGAAAAACTTTATCGGACGCGCCCCCGAACAGGTTGCGGAGTTTATCAAAAACGAGGTGAACCCGATACTCAAAAAGCATTCGGGTGAAAAGCATATCGGGAAAATTGAGGTTTAATATTAACAATGCAAGAGGTTAACTTATTCGGGAACATATTAGATAATCCCATAATCC